>JAQVWF010000025.1 GCA_028698615.1 Syntrophorhabdaceae bacterium | reverse complement strand
GGATACTGATAACGATGAGGTGCGGGTTCGCCTTAAGGGTGAGATAGTCGCCGGACATTAAGGTAAGGGTATTGGATGAAGACCCATGGGAGACGTGCGCACAACAAAAGGCGGGAAAAGACACATGACCGATATCATTGAGTATTGATATTTATGTTGACAGGAGGATTACAGGATGTCCCCTCAGGTCCTTTCCCGCCTAATCGCGAAAGACCTTGACGGAGCTTATGGAATCGTTCCACCAGGTCCCGCCCACTTTTTTCTGAATAAATGAATCGTTGTTCTTATTCTTGATCAAGGCGCTTTTTCCGCCAAATTTTGTGTGCTGGTAATACCTGGATGTTGTCTTGGGTCCGACCACTATACAGGAAACACTGTCATTGAGGTTGCTGCCGTCAGGCCATTTCAGTTTTGTAAAATCGGGAAATTCGTTCTGATTGTTGCCGTTGAAAGCGTAGTATTGCGATCCGTTGCAGGAATTGTGTTTGTACACAACGATCTCGCCGACAATAGGATGACACTTGTTGACAACAGGATCCCAGGTGCAGGCCGATGCGGATCCGGTGACGAAAAAAACCATTGGAAGTGCAACAAGGATCATGATGATGTAAAAACCTCTTGCCCTCATGGGACTCATAAAGTGTACCTCCTTAGCGCTTTTCATGATTATAGACCGCACATCATTTTAGGTCAACCCTTCAATGGACCCTGGTAATGGAGGCGAAGGTCAACTGCGGGGGCGATACCTTAAGGGTTGTCATTCTCGCGCAAGCGACATCCAGGAAGAGCTTTGTCGCAACGGGAAGAATACGGATAAGATGATAGGAAGGGTCAAATAACAGGGGGCCAAGCTTTCCCTTGCCGGGTGGTCGCTTATCAGCGATCTTTCCTGGGTTCCGGCCTTCGCCGGAATGACGGAGAACCTTTGGATCCTCTATAGCCTCTGTTCATTTGAAGAAGAAATAGAGGATCATTGCCGCGACGAGGGTCATGAGGGGGAGGGCGAAGAAGATGATCCTGCCGAACGCGGCCGATGACGCCGGGTATGGCCAGGTTTTCTCCCTGAAGGAAAGGATGGCCCCCTTTCCTTCCCTCCAGTCGAGGTTCCAGAGAATACCGGCTGTGACGTAGAGGAAGGATGAGGCGAAGATGTTCGAGAGCCAGGTTAGAGGGTAGTGTCCGTCGCGAAGGAAGATGTACAGGTCATAGGACCAGCTCACCGTGAACATCCACACCGTAAATATCACAAATCCCTGTTTCAGCGGCAGTCTCCCCGTCGCCAGTCTGTAGAGGGAACCGATGGCCCAGGGGGCGCCGAGAAAGGTCATGAGCGACATGAATCCGGCGTCGAAGGCATCCCATGTCGGATCACCCGTGTAAGGCGCCATGATGACCATAGCGGCGGCGGCGATGAGAAAGGTCGCGATCTTCCAGGGAGTGAACAGCAGACGCCAGTAGTCTCCGTGAGAGAACGCGAAGGAACGCCTGTCCCTGAGGTACACGACGAAGGCGAGCACACAGGCCAGCATCCACAGCACGGTGTACAGCGAGAAAAGAACACCCATGTTTAAGATCCAGACCATCTTTGCTTCCACCGCCCTGCCTTGTCGATCTCGCTGTAAATAGTGTCGGTCATAAACGCCCTATAGCATACCTCATCTTCAGTCCTTGCCGGTATCTCGACTCGTTCAGGGTCCTCCCGGGTCTACTGAGGACCTACAAGATCGATGCCATGTTATTCCTGATAATACAGAGGGCAGAGTTCGGACGAACCGGGGACATAATTGCGACATACCATGGGGCGGGTTTCGTAGATCTCGCAGAAAAAGGTCTTGCCGTTCCAATTGAGATAGACACAGTTCGTTACCTTTGCCCCGGACCTGTCAACGATCCGGTCGCCTGCCCAGATTACCCTGTTGTCGCGAAGCCGGGCAATTATATCCTGACGCCCCTGCCTTTCCCACCGCTCCATATCTTCAGAAGTGACGTAGATGACCATATCCACGTAACAGCAGCAGCCGCATTGCCGACACGCGGGGCTTCTATTGTTCCCTTCCTTGATCGGTGCGCCTGGACCGTTCATGCTCTTCTATGTTTTTAGCAGAGGAAGACGTACTTTGCAACGGCGCCCCCTTCCCGACAGGGCTCCTGACCGTTCCATGGTGTCATAAGTTTTCTGCCGCCGCACCTTGTCATTGCTCACAGAGAGTGCGATAATTCTCAAATAACCGGACAATACGTCTGGTAAGCGATCTGGACAGGAGAGGCCCGGCAAAGGAGGAGTCATATGATAAAAAGAGGCCTGTTAGTTTTTGTTGCCGCCGTTTTCTTTTTGTCAGCCATGCAATCCCTGAGTGCGGCGGCGGAATCCCGGAAAAAGGCCGTCACGCCGTCGCCGGGATCGGTCGATAGAAAAGTGATCATCGATGCTTTGCGCGAGGAGATGCAAAAGCTGCATGGCATCAGCGCCGTCTTTGTCGTCAAGCGTTTGAAGGTGCTCGACGGTTGGGCCTGGATCGAAACGTTCCCGAGATCCCCCGACGGGACGAGTCAATATGAAGGTGTTTCAGCCTTGCTCCGCAAGAGCGGTATAAAATGGAAAGTCGCCGAGATAGCCTGCTCAGAGGAAGACAACGAAGAATGTGTTGGAAGTACTGGCTATTTCAGACTTCTGAAAAAACGCTTTCCCGGTGTGCCGACGGAGATCCTTCCTGAGTGAAGGGACAACAAGCATACACTACCGTTTTCAGCCTGAAATCTGGAACTGTTTTTAAGCCTCAGCGCCCGTTTTCTTCCCGTGCTGCCATTTTGGGAACAGTTCAGCGAAATTCATCGGATCGTAGTTCGAACGCAGGTAGACCTGCGGAAAAGCCCGATAAAGCTGCGGCCTGGCGTACAGGTGCCGAAGCAGATCCAATACATGCATGTCGCCAGACCAGATAACCTTGGATTGACCATCAAGAGCGGCTTTTGCGCAGCAATTGGCGACGAAGCGGCAGGCGGTGTCGATGGCCGTGGATGAAGCCGCCTTATTATCGGCGAATCCCCTGCAGGTCTCGAGGATCTCCTCGTACAACGAATGACCGCTGCAATCGAAGACATTCCCGCGCGCCTTCAAGGTCTCGATGAGCATGTCTATTTTTTCCAGGTAGAGGAATTGATGTTTCCTGATGGTGCCGATCCATTGGACGTCATGGTCGTGCACTGCCCGGTGGTAACTGGCAAAGAAACCCTCGAAGCCGCGCTTTTGCGCCTCGTAGATCTCCCGGGATGTTCTGATGTCCATGCTGTAGGTGATGTCCTCCATGACGAGGAGGAACCTTCCCAGTTCTTCATAGAGGACGGGAAGGTATTTCAGGTGATCCAGGTTCTGAATGCGCTTGATATAACCGATGCAGCTGAAGACCTGGTTGATGTACCGGGAATGAATGTGGCCGGGCTGGCGGAAAGTCCCGACGTCAAGCGCGGTCTGTCGGGGATCCGCAAAACGGGGAATGTCCATGTCCCTCGGGATATATGCAGTGAACATGTTAGCGTCCAGGATGTTCTCGAGCTGGCTTTCCTGCAGCGCGGTTTTCATACAATAAGGAAATCGTTCCGTCCGGTTCACCTGCAAAAACACTCCCAACGACACTCTACACTATGTCCCGAAGAAAAGAAAGACTGTTGTTTTCGTCTTCCAGGTTTGATATCCTTATCGTTTCTGAGACAGGAGTGGTGAATGGTATTGGAGCGGGGCGCTCGAGTGAACAGACGATAGCGGCATACAGGGAGGCAGGGTGAAACAGAACATTATAAGAAGGCTCTACGATTGGGTGCTCCACTGGGCGCATACCCCCTATGGCACACCGGCTCTTTTCCTTCTCGCCCTGGCGGAAAGCTCCTTTTTCCCTATTCCGCCCGACGTGCTCCTGATAGCCCTGGCTGTTTCAGTGCCGGCGCGGGCATTCAAATATGCCTTTGTCTGTTCCCTGGGTTCTGTGATAGGGGGCACCATCGGCTACAGCATCGGATATATTCTCTGGTACGGTTCCGACGGAAGTTTCAGCCCATTCGCGCGGTTCTTTTTCGATTACATTCCCGGTTTTACCGAGCAGGTCTTCAACCTCGTCAAGGGCAAGTATGACGAGAACGCCTTTCTGGCAGTATTCACTGCCGGTTTCACGCCCATACCCTACAAGGTTTTCACCATTGCCGGCGGAGTCTGCAAGGTCAATTTCCTTGAATTCATCCTGGCGTCAGCGGTGGGCCGCTCCCTTCGTTTCTTCCTGGTGGCCGGCATAATATGGAAGTTCGGCGAACCCATGACCCGATGGATCGACAAGTATTTCAACAAGCTGGCCATACTGTTCACGATCCTGCTCATCGGCGGGTTCGTCGTGATCAAACTGATGCTGAAATAACATCGCCTTGGATTCTCCTCCCTGCCGCCCGCGAAGCATCCAGGCGTTGCTCCTCACTTCGGTTGACAAACCCCAACCTGTCGGCTATACACATTAAATAAGGAGAACGGTCCACGAGATGAATCCATAGGCGGGTGGTCAGCAGTGAACACTTAAGTGACAGGAGGGCCTTGTATGTGGGAAAATATCGGCTCTGATAAGTGTGAATCTTACATCGAACGCCATTTTGGTCAGAAGGGCAAAAGACTGGCCGGAGAAGCCTCACAACCTGCAATAACAATTTCACGATCAGAAGGCGCGGGCGGCCTTACGGTTTCCTCGGAACTGGCAGGCTATCTGAAAACAAAGGTCCCAACCCATGAGGAATGGACCATATTCGACCAGAAACTCGTCACAAAGGTTATCGAGGTATTCAACCTCAAGGGCCGGATAGGGGAATTCATGAAGGAAGACCATAAAGGCATGGTAACTGACGCCATCGAGGAATTTCTCGGTCTCCATCCCTCCACCTGGACGCTCGTTGAGCGCACGAATGCCACAATATTGCGCCTCGCCCAGATAGGGAACGTGATCCTTGTCGGTAGAGGGGCGAATGTGGTGACAAGCGAGCTGCCGAACGTTTTCCATGTGCGTCTGGTAGGGTCCTTCGAGAAGAGGGTCGAACAGGCGCAGAAGGTTTTCGGCTTCGACCTTAAGGCGGCGACCAGTTATATAAAGAAGAAGGACCAGGGCCGAAAGCGTTACCTCAAGGACAACTTCGATGCCGATATCGACGATCCGCTGCTCTACGACGTTGTCATCAATACGGACCGCGTGAGATACGATGAAGCGGCCCGGTTGATCGGCGACGAGGTAATAAGGCGCTTCGACCTGAAGACCTCAGCAAAAGCAGCCGCGAGTGGAATACGCCAGGCGGTGTTCTAGGAAAACCGCATTTCGACGTATCGGGCGAAGTTTTTGAGGACCTCGCCGCCTGGAAAGGGGGCTCCCGGTCAGCTTCCAGCCGGGCAGCTTACGTGTTGCCGATATCCGATATCCTGGCTTTATTGAGCATGTTCAAGACGAGAAGCATTATGATGGCTATCACTGACAGTATAGCGGAAAATGTGGCCGCTCTCAGAAAGTCACCTTCAAAAACCGCGTTGTAGATCGCAAGCGAGAGTGTTTCCGTGCGGCCTATAATATTACCGCCGAGCATCAAGCTGATGCCGACTTCTCCGACCGACCGCCCAAACGCAAGGAGCAGACCGGCCACGATGCCGTTTTTGATGTTCGGCAGAATTACCCTGAATAGCGTCTGGATCCTGGTCTTCCCAAGGGTGGCGGCCGCCTCGATCAATGAATTATCCATTTGCTGCCGGGCCGCCTGCACACTCTTGACCATGAAAGGCAGTCCTACAATATAAACGGCCGCCAGCACCCCCCAGGATGTGAATATCACTTTAAAGCAGAACATCTTCAGCAAAAGACTTCCCAGAACACCGTTTTTGCCCAGAACAAGGAGCAGGAAAAACCCCAGCGCCATTGGCGGAAAGATCATCGGCAGAGTCGTGATGATCTCCAGGATGCTCTTTGCCGGGCTTTTCTTCCCTGCGAGGTATAGCCCCAGAGGTAAGCCTGACAAGATCTGTAAGACGAGTGCCAGCAGGGTTACCCTTAATGTAAGCCCTATGGCCGGGTGCGTCAGATAATCGCTTACCAGTATTCCCGGTGTCATTTCAATCCGTATTTTTCAAATATGTGTCTCGCCTTTTTTGTCTGCAGGTAATCAATGAATTGTTTGGTTTCCGGTCTGTTTTCGAAACCCTTTACCACTCCGGCAACTATCAGGATCTCAGTGTACTTGTCTTCTGGAATGATGAGGTAGCCGCCCAGCCGGTCTTTGTTGGCCATAGCCTCAGTCAGGTTGATAAACCCCGCGTCGGCTTCACCTGTAACCAGGTAGGAAACAACCTGGGGCACGGTGGCAACCCGGGATATTCTACCGGCAAGTTGTGATGCATAGCCATATGATTTCAGGGCTTCAGTCCCGGCGATGCCGTAAATAGCCTTTTTGTCCTGTGGCATAAATACCGATCCCACCCGGTCTGATACCATGTCTTCGGGCTTGTCCAGCTTGACGCCCTTGCGGAAAGCAAGAACGAGCATCCCTTTCCCTATAGGATGATAGGCCGTGAATGTTACCGTGGAGCCGAGTCTGGCAAGGAATTTTTTATCACCGATGACACAACTGATCTCCCCTGTCTGTTTTGCCTGGCTGGAGACCATTTGTATATTGCCGAAGGCTGCATCGATCTTTATCCCGGTGTCCTTTTCGAAAGATGCCATGACTTCAGTAACCGGTTTTTTGTACCCGGCTCCCGACGCGATCATCAGATTCTGAGCGGAAACTGTGGACGCGCTCAGCAAGAGAATAAAGATCCAGAGGGCTTTTCCGCAAAAAATATGTCTCTTTCTCATTTTGTTCATTACCTCCCGTTTTCCTTGGAATTGAGTTTTTGAATGATCGGGTTAAAGGCCTTGGAGATCACCAGCACCTTGTCGCCCGGTAGAAATGATGCCTGCCGGTTGTTGCAGACGGCAATCTTGACAGGAGAGTTGCCTATCAGTAAAGTGTGTATATCCACGACATCTTCTTTTTCAACTTTCAGCACTTCGGCAACGAATTGGAGTTTACCGCTTATCTTATAGTTGGCGAAAATATCATAAGGATTGCCGTCGTCCGTGACACGTCCGTTGTTAAATGTTATCACCCGGTTGCATAGCTTGAATACCTCCGGCAGATCGTGGCTGACGAGGATTGTAGTGATTCCCCACAGTTTGTGGACATGGAGGATTTCGTCCTGAAGGGAACTTCTCATCTCAATGTCCAGCGCGGAAAGAGGCTCGTCGAGCAGCAGCAGATCCGGTTTGCGCGCCAGCGCACGTGCCAGGGCTACTCTCTGATTCTGCCCCCCCGAAAGCACCCCCGGCTTGCGGTGCTGCAGATTGACCAGCCCGAATATCTCAAGGAGCTCGTCAAGATGCTGCTTGTCGACGTTCTTCTGGGCAAACTGCAGATTCTCGCGAACGCTCATATTCGGGAAGAGGGCATAATGCTGGAATACAAAACCGACTTTGCGTTTTCGGGGCGGTAAGTTTGTGCCGTCTGCCGTGTCAAGCCAGAACTGCCCGCCGACTTTTACAAATCCTTCGTCGGCATCGGTCAGCCCGGCAATAATGCGCAGCATCGTTGTTTTGCCTACGCCCGATGGTCCGAAAAAAGATACTATTTCACCGTTGTTGATCTGAAGATCGGCTTTAAATGTAAATTCGCCCGTTGCGGTGAAGAGCTTCTTCCTTACGGATAATTCAATCTCCATTCCCGGCCTCATCGGGTTCCTTTAATAATACTTCGTTTGTTTTGATAAAAGCCGTTACACGGTCCCCCGTTTCCAGGTTCAGTCTCTTAACCGACCTTGTTGTTATCAGTGAAGTCAAATGCTCTCCGTGAAAAGAAAGAATTACCTGGCTAAATATTTTTCCGGGGATAAGGTCGTCGATGATACACTGCAGCTGGTTGCAAAGGCTTATCTGTCCATCTGTCAGCTTTCCTATCGAGACTTCCGATTCATTGAACAGCAATTCAATATTGCTCGAGGTCCGCAGGTACCTGACCTTCTCGGGTGTCCCGATGGTAATGGCGGTCATCTGCGTCCCGCTCACGTCAATATCCACCAGCGTCATATTGCCTGATGTCGTCAATTGCGATATTCTTCCGTACAATTTGTTCATAGATCCCAATTGTTATCCCGCTGAACCCATATGTATTTGATCGATAGGGACAACGACAGGTATACTGCGTGACTATAATTCTGAGTGCAATAACCGTTATATATTGGATAATATAAAGCCTTCTTAAGTCAACAGTATTCTGCAGTCGTGTGCTCTTTCCGGCGTGTTGCCCACACCGGTCCACTCTGTCACCGGCGGGACTTTCGGGACATCATGTCTTCACCTTCCACCCTTTTCTCCGATTCTGTTGATGGTCCTCCTTCACGGCACGCCCCTTGATGATCCATCCGGAGGATGCCGTCATCCAATGCCGCAATAACCCTGGCGGTAGTTGCGTGGAAACCGCGGATTCCGAAAAGCCCGGGGGCCGCGTCCAGAACAAGCCGCTTTTTCTTGTCGGCGCTTGTTCACATTGGCGGGAGAGACTGGAGGATCCTTTCCGCGTCTTTATCCGTTATTGTCTTGCCGTATATCTCCGAATAGAATGTCTTCATTTCCTTTACCATGTCCCAGTCTTTGAAGAGGTCGGGGTGAAGGATCTTTGCGAGATATATGATGAAGAGCACGGTTTCCCCGCTTGCGTTGTCCCATGTATAGATGCCTTCGGGGGTATAGTAGACCCTGCCGTTCTTGACAGCCTTTTTGGACGCCCAGTCGGGGTCTTTTTTCACGCTGTCGGTCGTCACGTTCGCCCTGCTTATCAGGATCACATCGGGGTCCCACGACAGCACCTGCTTCTTGTCCATGTTGGCAAAATTGTTGTCCTGCACCTGGGGTAAGTAATTGCCGCCCGCAATCTCGGTGTTCCAATGCATCACGCTGGCCCTTCCCTGGCTGGCCAGCATTTTTCCGCTTTTCCAGCCATAGTAGACTGAAGGCCTGTCTTTTTTGTCGATCTTCGATGTTATTGTGAGAATTTCATTGATCTTCCCATCGAAGTATTTGCAGTACCGGTCTGTTCTCGCCTTTGCTTCAGGGCCCAGAACCTCGCCGTAGAAACTCATCTGCTTTTTGAAGTCGGCGATGAACCCGCTGACGGTTGCCGGTCTCCTGTCAGCTGAAAATGCGCATGCTGTCTTAAATCCCGCCGCCTTGAACTCATCCCCTTTTCCTTTGAACATGCCGGGCGTATACAGTACGAGATCGATGTTCAGGTCCCGCAGCTGTTCTATTTTGCCGGTCCTCTCTGTCTCGACGTTTCTAATCTCCGGGTAAAACTTGTAGGCCCATGGCGATTGTTTCCCCATAAGGCGAAGCTTGCTGCCCGCGCCCAGTATATAAATCCTCTCGCAGGAAACACAGTGCATGCTCGCTATCCTCTGCGGGCTGACAGGTACTTCAACCTTGTTGCCGCACATGTCGGTTATTACTTTGTACTCCGCGGCATGAAGCGAAGTGATCCGTGGAGTTATGGCGAAGAATGCCGCCGCCGTCAAGACCAGTAAAAAAAGAAACTTTGCGCCCCTCATTTCAAAATCCTCCATGTGTCATTATTCGATTGGTATCTGCTTAACCCGCCAATCTCCGGACGATGTCATCGTAATTCTTGACCATACTCACAAAGCGGACACCGCCTCTTCTCTTGAGCTGCATGAAACTGACCCCTTCGCTTACCGATCTCAGCACCGTGTCTTTATCCGTCACCACGCTCCCCGAGAGCATGTCTATACCCAGGGTGAAAAGCGTCTCCGTCATGGGCGTGCTTGGTCCCAGGAGCATCTTGACGGCTCCTTCCCTGCACCGTTCGAGGATGTCTCCGAGAGTTCGGTTGATAATCGTGGTGCTGGAGATGACCACTATATCGGACTGAGGGATAAGGTCCTTGCCCTCCTCTTCCGAATAGTCTCCCGGATGCACCCTTTTTTCGATTATCCAGAGATTCCTCGCCGTTTTGGCCACATCGGCGAGGAATGGGAAGTGTCCGATGACAGCGATGTTCTTTCCCTTGCCGAGATCCTTGGCCAGCCGCAATCCGTCCGCATCGCTGCATTTGCTCGTGTCGACATCGATGAGTGAATTGACGGCCGCAAGGCCGAGGGATACCATGGCCGTATCATTGCTCAGGCTGCAGTTGCGGGCGAGTTCGAGGGCCGTCATCTCCGTAAAAGATCTTACCATGCCCTCTGTCGCCTCATGGTTGCATCCTGCCGAGCCCAGTGTTGAAGCCAGACCGCACCCTTTACTCACTACGGTGGTCCAGGCCAGCCCCCTTCGTACCTCCTGCACCTGTGCATCCTGCTCGATGGTGCTGATTATATCCGTCAAAACGTCCATGTTATCTCCTTTTCTTTATCTTGCAGCCAGCCGGGCCGCAATTTTGATGCCCGGCTGTTCAGATGCCAACGTTCGTGATCTTTCGCCTGTACCGCAGACAGAAGTCAGACGGTGTATGGACAGGAGCATAAGCGCTATATAACATGGGAGACAACGATGAAGCAACCGTAAAAAGAGGGTCTATGCGGGGAGGGATCTGTCACCTCTAAGCTGAGGCCTGATATCATCATTTTGATTTTTTCGGCGGAATAGCTTATTGTGATTGTCAGATTTCCGCGAAGATGCCGGGTAGCCTGGAGGGGTTGCGGCCCCGTAACATCAAAGGAAGGTGTGAAATGGACAAGGAGGAATTGACCACGGGTCTTTTCAGACCCGAAGACGCCGAAGGCGTGGCGAAGCTTTTTACCGAAGTGTACGGGGATGCTTATCCGGCAAAGATCGTCTATGACCCCAGGGGGCTCGTCGAGGCTTTTGAGAGGCGCGACCAGATACCGATTGTTGTCAGGTCGCCGGATAACAGGGTCATCGGATATAGTTCCCTTTTCCGGGCGGCGCCGGACAAAGGGGTTTACGAGAAGGGGAACGGGGCGGTCCTGCCAGCCTTCCGGAATGCGGGTGTTATGGGCATGATCTTTCAGTACGTCGGCAGGATGATGGCCGGCATTGAGGGAGTCAAGGTGTTTTTCGGTGAGCCCGTCTGCAACCATGTGTATATCCAGAAGGCCGCTCTTGCCAATCTGCCCTTTGTCGAAACGGCCCTCGAGGTGGACCTTATGCCCGCGGAGGCCTACGATAAGGAGAAGAGCGCATCGGGACGGGTGGCGACGATCCTCATGTTCATAACGGTTGTCCGGAATTCACATATCATCCATGTCCCCGACATGTATGCCCGCTTTCTTGAGTATATATATGAGGGTCTTGACGACAAGCGGTCCTTCACCGTGTCGGGTGATGACCTTCCCGTCGCGGGACAGACCAGGTTCGATACAGAGATATATGACTTTGCCCGGGTGGCCCGGGTGGCCGTCCGCGAGGCGGGGCCGGATTTCTTGAACGCTTTCATATCGGAAGAGGAGCGCATCCTCGACCAGAATGTGGAAGTGGTCCAGGTCTGGCTCAAGCTGTCGGAGCCGTGGGTCGGCAAGGTTGCCGGCCTGTTGGGAAACAGGGGCTACTTTTTCGGCGGTGTACTGCCGCAATGGTTCGGGGAAGATGGCCTTCTCATGCAGAAAACCCTCTCACGGCCCAATTGGGAGGGAATCCACGTCTTTTCCGAGAGGGCGCAAAGAATTCTGGAATTTGTAAAGTCCGACTGGCAGCGATCCGCAGGGTAGGGCGCAGACCGGGATCGATCCAGATCCTCTTTCCCCTTATCTTTTCAATCGATCCTTTTTCCGCACCAGCTTGTCGATCTCCACCGCCGCTATGACGGTGATCGCCACGGCAACGATCCTCAGCCACTCAGCCCCGGAGAGCGCATCGGTTCTGAAGACCCACTGGAGAGCGGGCACGTAAATAACGGCAATCTGTGCAAGGGCTGCCGCGATCAGGCTGTAGAACAGAAAGGGATTGCCCAGGAGATTGACCTGGAAGACGGACTGTCTCTCGGATCGTGAGTTCCAGGCATGAAAGAACTGGAAGATGACCATGGTCGTCATGGCAATGGTCCTGGCGTGCTCAATAGAGGAACCGTCCGACAGGGCGTCATGAAAGTTGTAGACGACGCCGGCGGCGATCAGGATTCCGACGATAACGCTTCGCTGGAACATGAGGCCCGACATTATGCCTTCCTTCGGGCCGCGCGGTTTTCTCCTGATGATGTCCTTTTCTCCTGGTTCAAAGGCCAGGGCCACGTCCTGCAGGCCGTTGGTGACGAGGTTGATCCACAGGAGCTGGGCCGCCACGAAGGGGATGGGTATGCCGAGGAACATGGATGCAAGGATCGAAAGGATGGCGGCGAACCCCGTGGGAATGAGGAACATCGTGACCTTCCGTATGTTGTCGAAGACAATCCTTCCTTCCTCCACGGCGTGGAAAATGGAGGCGAAGTTGTCGTCGGTGACGACCATGTCGGCGGCCTCACGGGCCACATCGGTTCCCGTTTTTCCCATGGCGGCCCCTATGTGTGCGGCCTTCAGGGCGGGGGCGTCGTTGACGCCGTCGCCGGTGACTGCCACGACCTCTCCGTGCCGCATATATTGCTGGACGATCCGGAGCTTATGCTGCGGCGAGACCCGGGCATAGACGGTGGTCTCCTGAACCCTGTCGAAGAGGTCATCATCACTCATTGTTTCCAGTTCCTTACCGGTGATCGCGGGGGCCTTGCTTTCGCCCAGTCCGATCATCCTGCCTATGGCCGAGGCGGTCACTGCATGGTCACCGGTGATCATGGCCACCCTGATGCCCGCCTCCTTGCATCCGCTGATAGCCTCAATGGCCTCCGGTCGCGGGGGATCGATCATACCCTGGAGACCCGCAAAGATCAAATGGGTACCGAGGTGGTCGTGGGTGAATGTCTCTCCCGGGGTGCCTGTGTCGACCTCCTTGTACGCCATCGCCAGAACCCTCATCCCATCCCCGGCGAACCCCTCTGCGATCTTCTCGATCTCCGTCCTGTTTATGATTTCTCCCGAGGAAAGGTTTGTGCACATGTCGAGCACCCTTTCCGGGGCTCCCTTGAGGAAAATCAGTCTCCCACCGTTATGGTGATGAAGGGTTGCCATGAAACCGCGATCGGACTCAAAGGGTATGAGCCCCACCTGTGGGTTTTTCTTCTTCTCCGTGTCGAAATCAAGCCCCGCTTTCATGGCGGACACGATGAGGGCCCCTTCCGTCGGGTCGCCGTCCACCCTGAGCAGGCCGTCTTCCTCTGTCATGCGCGATTCGTTGCACAGAAGGCCGATCCTCAGCAGGGTGCGCAATCCTTTCAGGGATGCTTCATCGGTAGGTTCCCATTCATGAAGTATCTTGCCTTCCGGGTCATAGCCGCTGCCCGTCACCTCAAAGGCGTGATGTCCGTCATAGACGGCCTTGACGGTCATCTCGTTCTTTGTCAGCGTTCCCGTCTTATCGGAGCAGATCACCGTGGTGCTTCCCAGGGTCTCCACGGCGGAGAGTTTGCGCATGATGGCGTTGCGGCGTGCCATACGGGTGATGCCTATGGCCATGGTAACCGTCACCACGATGGGAAGTCCCTCGGGTACCGTGGCTACAGCAGCGGCGACGGCGGTGGTGAACAGTTCCTTCAGGGTCATGCCGAGGAAGAGGCCGAAAGCGATTATGGCGGCGGCGCTTCCCAGCACGAGGATCCCGATGAACTGGGCAAACTTGACGATCTTGCGCTGGAGGGGGGTTTCCGTGACGGAGAGTTCCTTTACGTCCCGGGCTATTTGTCCCAGCACTGTCCTTCGTCCCGTTTCTACAACGATGCCCCGGGCGCGGCCGTTGACGATGCTCGTTCCCATGAAGGCTATGTTCGTTTGGTCCCCGGCCGTGAGGTGGTCCTCGGCTATGGCATTAAGGGTTTTCTGCACGGGAAGGGATTCTCCGGTCAATGCGGCCTCTTCGGCCCGCAACTCATTGACCTCGAAGAGCCTCAGGTCTGCCGGCACCTTTGCGCCCGACGCGAGGAGCACGATATCGCCCGGCACGAGATCCTGGCTGGGGATCTCCTCTTCGTTGCCCTCACGGACGACGCGTGCCTTTGCAATAACCATATTCTTGAGGGCCCGGACGCTCGTTTCCGCCTTGTACTCCTGAAGATAGCCGACAATGGCATTGAGGATGACCACCGCAACTATAACGCCCGTATCGATGTATTCCTTGAGGATGGCGGTCACAAAGGCTGCCGCGATGAGGATGTATATGAGGGGGCTTGTGAACTGATGGAGCAGGACCTTAAGGCGACTGAGTCCCTCTTCCTCGGGCAGACTGTTGGGGCCATATTGCTCCAAGCGCTCTTGCACTTCTGAGGCCGTAAGACCCTCGGGGCGGGTATCTCTTTCAAGGAAGACCGCTTCTGTATCCAGCTGGTACCATTTCATGACCTTCACCTCCACCTGGTTGCGCCCTGCTCTTAACCGATGCCCTTCCATGGGACGTCCGATGTGTCGTGTGGTCCCGCCTTCCAGCTTCTTCGGAGACCTTTTGCGAACAGAAAGTATATCACAGGTGGCCGTACCGGGGAATAACAACCGGATGCGGGTCTTGACGTTTCTTTTTCGTTGCGCATAGAATGGTAGTGATGCACGTTGCGGAAATCCTCAGGAGAAAAAGGGAAGACATGATCTCGGAATGGGTCTATCGGCTTCATGACGAGATGGGGCCGCACTATGGCCGCCGGCCCTCGACCGAGCTCTGGATAACCTGCGCGGCGGCCTTCGATGCAAGCTACGCCGTGCTCGTCGACCGCGACTATCGGATGATAGATTGCCATATCCGATGGATCACCGCGTTGAGGCTGCTGGGCGGGTTTTACCTTTCAGAGGTGCAGGGAGCGTACGAGATGTTCAGGAAGATCGTGACGCCCGTCCTGACGGCGCAGGTGAAGAACGATGAACTGCAAGACGCTCTCGAGCGCGTCAACGAGTGCCTCTATTATACCATCACCAGGTTCAGCGACAATTTTCAGCAGCTCCACGAAAAGCAGATAAGAGACCATGCCCAGGACCTCAAGAAACAGGTTGACGAGCGAACCAGTGAACTTGCCGAATCGGAGGCCCAGTACCGTGTGCTTGTAGAGGACATAAATGACGGCTATTTTGTCAACCAGAACGGCATCATCGTCTTTGCGAACAAGGCCTTCTGCGATCTCCACGATTACACGGTGGCCGAGGTCATTGGCAGACCCTACCTTGATTTTATCGCCCCCGAATCCCGCAGCGAGGTGAGAAAGCTCTACCAGACGCGGGTCGAGAGGGGCGTAGCCCAGGACCTCTACATGTATTTCCGGCGCACCCGGGATGGCCGCACACTCCCCACCGAGAACAAGGTCAAGCTCATCATCTACCGCGGAGGGAAGGCGGCGGTCGGGATCTGCAGGGATATAACGGAGCGCGTTGAGATGGAAAGGAAGGTCCGGGAATCGGAGAGCCTTGCCCATATCGGCCAGCTTACCACCTCTCTCGCCCATGAGATACGCAACCCCCTCTCCTCGGTCAAGATGAATATACAGATACTGCTCAAAAAGCTGGAGTTCAAGGGGAACGACAAACGGCGCATGGAGATCATGACGGAGGAGATATCGCGTCTCGAAAGGATCCTGACGGAGATGCTCGATTTCGCAAAACCTCTCAGGCTGGACTTCAGGTCCGCGTCCATCAAGCCGATAATCGATTCCTGTCTTGAGATGATGACGGTAAGGTTTCAGGCAAAGGGCATTGAAGTGCGGAAGAGGTTCTCAAGGCAGATCCCGAAGATGCTGATCGACCGCGACAAGATCGAGCAGGCCATTATCAACGTCTTGCAGAATTCCATCGATGTCCTTCCCGAAGGCGGGCAGATCGGCATAAGAACAAGATATGTGCCGAAAGGTGGACGGCACGTCAGCATAGAGGTCGATGATAACGGGCCCGGCATAGCCGATGAAGATCTGCCCTATGTCTTCGACCCTTTCTTCAGCAACAAGAAAAAGGGTACCGGTCTGGGGCTGTGGAATGTGAAAAAGGTCATAGAGGCGCATGGCGGAGCAGTCGACATTGCCACAAAGAGAACGGGGGGTGTGCATCTTTCGATGACGGTGCCCGTGCGAAGGCGGAACCATGAGAAAAAAGATACTCATCGTTGATGATGAAAGGTCGCTTCTCGAGTCCCTTGAGATGTTTTTGAGCGAGAAGGGTTACGAGGTGGCCTGTGCCATGACGGCCGCCGAGGGGATCGAAAAGAATGATTCCTTCAAGCCGGACGTGATCGTGCTGGATGTTCGCCTTCCCGACAAGGATGGGCTTGAGGTCCTCAAGGAGTTCCGCGAGACGACCAGGAAGAGCAATGTCATCATTATAACCGCTTTTCACGATATGGATACGACCATCAAGGCGATGAAATTCGGCGCCTGCGAGTACATACCGAAGCCGATCGACATCGAGGAACTGGAGAGCGCCGTTCAACGCGCCGCCAGGGCCGGGGCGCCCGGGTCCGCCGCTAACGCAATATCTCTCGATCCTTCCCTGATATACGAGAAGGGAAAGATCATCGGTAAGAGCCGGGCAATGAAGGAGATCTTCAAGGCCATCGGGATATTGTCCGAGAACAAGGTAACGGTCCTGATAGAAGGGGAGACGGGCACGGGCAAGGAAATGATAGCCAGGGCGATCCACTATCACAGCCAGGCGAACGACGCACCGTTCATTGGGATCAATTGCTCGTCCATAGTCGGAACGCTTCTGGAGAGCGAGCTTTTCGGGCACGAGAAGGGTTCGTTCACGGGTGCCATCGCAACGAAGAAAGGAAAGTTCGAACTTGCCGGAGAGGGAACGATCTTTCTGGACGAGGTGGGTGAGATCCCTTTTGAACTGCAGGCCAAGATACTGAGGTTTCTCCAGGAGAAGGAATTCGAACACGTGGGCGGCGAGCGCAGCTTGAAATCCAATGCCAGGGTCATAGCGGCGACGAATAAAGACCTCTGGCAGATGGTCCGTGAAGGGCACTTCAGGGAGGACCTTTTCTACAGGCTCAGCGTTGCCATGATCAGGGTGCCGCCCCTTCGCGACAGACGTTCCGATATCCCGGTGCTCATACAATATCTTTTAAAGAAGATCAACGCCGACCTCCATCATAGTATAAAAAGGGTTGAAGAAAGGGCCATCGAAAGACTGCTGACCTATCCCTGGCCCGGCAATGTCCGCGAGCTGGAGAACGTCCTGACGAGGGGAGTCATCTCTACGCCGGGTGAGGTGATCCTTGACGAATTCATCGTAACATTGCTGGAAAAGGAAGGCACAGCCGGGGAAGAGACGAGGAGCGATGTCGACGTCATGACCACTCTGCAGGATGTCGAGAAGGTCCACATTGTCAAGGTTCTGCAGCATACCGGCTGGCATTTCGGCAAGACCTGCGGCATCCTTGGGATATCCCGGCCAACCCTCAGGCAGAAATTGAAGGAATACGACATAACCCTTCCTTTGTGATCCATCCCTCATTATCGCTGGCATCCTAATTGCAAATGCTACCTTCGTGACTTCTTCGATGAAAACCCTGCAAGAGATACGCAAAGAGCACATATGCAAAGTGCTCGAAAAGACATGCTGGAATCTGAAAGAGGCCAGCGCCATCCTTGAAATTTCCGAAGACATTCTCGTAAAAGAGATCAACAGTACCGGGATCACAAGACCAAAAGCAATCCCCTGCAAGTAATAATTTGTTTCAATTGTCGCTGCATGCCAATTGAAAGTTTTCTGCAATTTGCCCTCATGACCGGTTTCGGGCATTGCCCCGGATGTCTGTCGTGGATTGACCTGTAGGTTGCCGCAAACAGTATCCTTGACCTGCCGCAAGAGGTTTCTCGATGGTGGACATGGCATAAATATTGCTTTTCCATCATCCAAAGGTTCAACAAAAGGCATCAAATCTTATCACCAGGGGGAGGCAATTATGAGAAAGTTGGTGTGCATCATCCTTATGTTATGTGCCATGGGATTCTTTTTGCCCGGCTTGACCTTGGGCGCAGAGAAACCCATCGTCATTGGTGCTCCGCTCGCGACCGCGTTCCTGTATGGCTGGGACGCCGAGAGGGGGATCAAGCTGGCGGCCGATGAGATCAATGCCGCGGGTGGGGTTAAGGTAGGAAACGTCAAGAGGCCGCTGCAGGTCGAGGTGATCGATACGAGGGACCTCGAACCGGGTGTGCCTGTCAGTGAGGCACTGCTGGGGTTGGAAAAGCTGATACTTGAAAAGAAGGCGGATTTCATCATCGGCGGCCCGGTACGGTCGGAAGCGGCCCTGGCGGCCATGGACATCCTCAGCAAGTACAAGAAGGTGAGTATCATCACTACCGGCGTGTTGACGCCCGCATATCAGAAGAGGATTGCGAGCAATTACGACAAGTATAAATATTGCTTTCGGAATACGAGTCATGTCGGCGTCATGATGACGGAGTTTGTGACCCTCCTCGAAGACATGAAGAAGAGCCACGGGTTCAACACCGCCGCCATCCTGGTTCAGGATGTCGCACATGCCCGGGCGGGTGGAGCGGCAATGGAGAAGGCCCTGACAGCGAAGGGCTGGACCGTGGTCGCGCCCAAGATCTATCCCACAGGGACCACCGACTATTCCGTCGGGCTTTCCGATGCAGCCAAGAAAGGCGCCCAGATACTCTTTCTCTGGATGGACATGCCCGAAAGCACCATTCTTCTCAAACAGTGGTCGAACATGAAACTCAAGTCCATCCCTGTAGGGTTTGTTAACGCGGCAGAGCAGCCTGGTTTCTGGAAGGCCTCCGGAGGCAAGGGAGAATTCCTTATCGTTAACCTTGTCAACGGGGGAAACTCACCCTCGAAGATCACTCCCTGGACGATGAAATTTGTCAATGCCTACAAGAAAAAATGGGGCCTGGAGCCCGAGGGATACGGCACATCGTCAAGCTACATGGCAGTTTATCAGTTGAAAGACGCAATCGAGAAAGCCGGCAGCACCGATTCGGACAAGGTCATCACGGCCCTCGAGAATCTGGACATCATGGGGGTATACGGCAGGATGAGATTCGACAAAAAGACACACCAGATCATCCCGTCCCTTGATCCGAAAGAAGGCGCGGTAACGGGCATTATTCAATGGCAAAAGGGCAAAAGAGTGCAGATCTTCCCGCCGAGCGTGTCAGAAGGAAAGGTCTTATTCCCGCCGTGGATGAAGTAATAAAGAAAAGAGGGGATATATGGAGCTTGTCGTATACGGGATCATAAACAGCATCACCCTCTCCCTGATATCGCTGGGCTTCACGCTGGTTTACAGCATAAGCAGGGTCCCCAATTTCGCGCACGGGGCCCTGTATATCAGCGCCGGATACCTGACCTGGCTCTTCGTGAACGAGTTTGCAGGTTTTCCGTATCCGCTGGCGATCATTGCGGGCATTGGCATCACCGCCATAATTGGCGCGTTGATCTATCAGTTCATACTTGTCCGCATAAGGGGCATGGAGATATCGGAGATAATCGCAACATATGCTATAGGACTTGCGATACTTGAGGGCCTGAGATGGGGAGGACTGCGCGGGGGGACATTTACCCTTCCCGTTTTCTTTGCCGGCTCGGTCAATATACTCGGGGCGAGTGTAGACTATCAGCGCTTGCTTGTTGTCGGGGGAGGGCTCCTGACATTCGTACTTCTCTATTTGTTCACGCGTTACACGAGGATAGGACTCGCTTTTCGCGGCATTGCCCAGGACGAAAGGGCGGCGATGATGCTTGGTATTAATTCCGACATGACCGCCGTTGTTTCCCTGGCGATCGGTTCTGCTTTGGCCGGTCTCGCGGCGGTGCTTCTTCTTCCCCTCGGCAACATCGTCGTTGAGACCGGGTACAATGTCCTCATTTTCGCCATTGCGGTCTGCGTTATCGGAGGGCTGGGAAGCTGGGGCGGGGTGATCGTTGCCTCCTTTATCATCGGGTTTGCCCAGATACTGACGGAGTCTTTCATCTCAGCCCACTACCAGATGGTGGTTGCCCTTCTCGCCATTATCATCACACTGCTTATCAAGCCCTCGGGGATCTTTGGTAGACAGAAAGAACTGGAAGAGAGGGTGTAGCCATGGAAACAATGATGCGGAAAGAGCGAATCGACAGGGGACTCAAGGTGAGAACGGAGGGGCTCTACGCCATAACCTCCGCCCGCGAGATCTTCTACCTGATGGGGCCGAGGATCCTCCTCATAGTTGGTCTTCTCGCGCTTCCCTTTGTATTCGAACTGGCCCCCTACTGGAAAAAGGTCATCAATATCATGTGCGCCTACGCGCTGCTCGCCATCGCATTTGATTTCCTGGCGAATTATGTGGGTCTGGTTTGCCTGGGCGGCGCATTCTTTACCGGTGTAGGCGGATATTTCACCGCGATCTACAACGTTCATCTCGGGCTTCCCATGTACTTTGCGATGCCGTTGGCAACGATCAGCGGCGCGGTGGTGTGTACATTTCTGCTGTTGCCCTGCCTGCCGCTGAGGGGCGTTTATTTTGCAATTGTCACACTCATGTATCCTCTCTTGTTCACGAGGATCATCGAGGCGCTGAATATATTCGGCGGTACAAATGGTATGACGGGTCTCGATGGCTTTCCCAATGCGTATGTGGAGAACTACACGATAATCATCATCGCCCTTCTCTTTCTCTTCGCAATGCGCAGGTTCGTAAACCAGGACGTGGGACTTGTATTGCGGGCGGTGAAGGACAACGACCAGTCGGTTAAGGCATCGGGTATCAACGTGACGCATATGAGGATCATTGCGGTCTTTGTAGCGTCTCTGATCGGGTGCTTCGCCGGGGCGTACATCGCTCACCTGTATATGTGGGCGGGCATCTCCCTCTTTGCCCTCGACTTTTCCATCATTCCCATAGCCGCGGTTGTTATCGGCGGCGGCGGGACACTGGTCGGTGCTTTGATCGGAGCATTCATCCTGGTGCCGCTGTCGGAGGTCCTGCGTGCTTTCGGTACGTTCAGGATCGTCATCTACTGTGCGATTCTCACGGGGTTCATAGTATTCAAAAGCGAGGGGATAATGGTCTACCTTCAGAGAAAATATCACCAGTTCGAAAGGTGGGTGAAGGTATGAGCGCTGAACCGATATTGACAGTAAAGGGCATCACGAAGACTTTCGGGGGACTGAAGGCGCTCATGGATGTAGGCTTTGAAATATCGGAGGGTGATGTCTTTGGCATCATCGGCCCCAACGGCTCGGGAAAGACGACCCTCATCAACTGCATAACAGGCTTCATCAAAACCGAAGCGGGACAGGTGAGGTTCAAGGGAAAGGACATCACCGGCTGGAAGCCGCACAAGATCGCCCATGTGGGGATTGCCAGAACCTTCCAGATAATGAGGCCCTATTATTCGCTTCCTGCGTTCAAGAACCTCATCATCCCACTGTGGTCGCCACGGGCCCGCCTGACAGGTGGATGGCGCGGAGGCGGAAAACACGGCGACAGGGACACGGTGGCGGTGGATATCCTTGAAGAGATCGGATTCGAGCGCGATTCGCGGGTACCTTACAAGCTTGCTTCTGCGCTTCCGACAGGCTACCAGAAACGGCTCGAGCTCGCGAGGTGCATGGCGCTGCGGCCCGAGATCATTTTCTGTGACGAGGTCTTTTCCGGACTCAGCATGAGCGAGATAGCCGGCATGGTCCCTCTCATCGAAAAGATGAAGACGGAGGGAATAACGCTTATCATGGTCGAGCATCGATTGAGGGAACTTTTCAAGGTGGCAACGAGGATCATGGCACTGAACTTCGGTGAAAAGATCGCCGAAGGCCACCCCCTGGATGTGATAGAAGACAAGAGGGTGAGAGAGGCCTACCTTGGAAGCGAAGGGGTGTAACTATGTTTGAAGCCTTTGAGCTTATGGTGTTTTACGAGAACATGATCGCCCTCAACAATATGAGTCTGACGTGCGACGAGGGAAAGATCATCGGTATATTCGGCTCCAACAGCGCAGGGAAGAGCACCCTGATGTACGCACTCTCCGGGATAATCCTGGATATTAAGAGGAAAGAAGAGATGCGCGGCGGGGAGAGGATATCCGTATACGGACGGATCTTCTTCGACGGAAGAGACGTGAGTGAGGTCAAGCCGCACCTCAGGGCAAAGGCCGGTATCGTTCTATGTCCCGAGCGCCGGAGAATATTTCCCGAGAGCTCCGTACTGGAGAATCTGAAGATCGGGTCATACCTGACGAGCGGCAGAGAGAGAAGGCACAACCTGGAGTATGTCCTCGATCTCTTTCCCAGGCTCAAGGACCATCTGAACAGACAGGGAGGTTTCTTAAGCGGAGGTGAGCAGCAGATGCTCGCGATAGGGAGGGCCCTCATGGCCTCGCCGAAAATGCTTCTCCTCGATGAGCCGCTGCTGGGCCTCAGCCCCGCATACCAGGAGATTGTTATCAACGGGACAAAGGCGATCCGGGATTCAAAAGGCATTTCCATAATCATCACGGAACAGTACGCCCGGCCGGTAATGCCCATAATTGACTACGGGTATATACTGGAAAACGGCTCCAGTGTCCTCATGGGAACGAAGGAAGAACTGCTCGACAACCCGGATGTCAAATCCGCGTATTTTGGAGTATGAGAGGTGAAATAATGGCGTCCTTAGAACGCGAATACACATTTACCCGTTTTGAGGAGATGTGCAAGAAATATTCTTACAAGACAGCGCTCATATACCTTGGCGAACGCTTTACCTATGGGCGGTTGGAGACCCTGGTCCATCAATTCGCGACAGGCCTTGTCAAAATGGGGATAAAGCCCCAGGACAGGGTGATGCTCTACATCTCGAATTGTCCCCAATGGATCATAGCGAATTTCGCCATAAACAGGATCGGGGCTGTGACCGTACCGGTATCCCCGATATACACGGCCTTCGAGATCGAGTACATGATAGAGGACTCCGGGATCGAAACGGTGATCTGCCTGGATACGAACTTCGTATATGTGAAAGAGGTTATGCAGAAGACGAACCTGAAGCGGGTCATCGTCACGAACCTCATCGATTTTGTATCGCCCTGGAAACGGGCCGTCGGCCACATGTTCGACAAGATACCCATTGGCAAGGTGGAAAAGGGGGAGAAGATATTCTTTTTCAAGGACATCGTCCAGAAGACCGTCCCGGACCTGCCGAAGCTCGAGATCGACCCGATGAGCGACCTTTCCTATATCATGTATACCGGGGGCACCACCGGGTTTCCGAAGGGTGTCCCGGGCAATCACACGGGGGAGGTCACCTACATACGAGATGTTATGGAAGACGTTATCGGCGACTTCGTAGATGAAGGGAACGACGCGGTCCTGATGATAAACCCGCTTTTCCATATCATGGCAAAGGGGTTTTCCATCGCCTTCGGATTCAACTACGGCAATACCGTTGTGCTCATGCCGCTGCCGGAGGTGGACGCCACGCTTTCCGCCATAGAGAGATACAGGATCAAATGGATGCTGGGTGTTCCGGCATTGTACAGGATGATGCTGGAGAATGACAGGATCGATCAGTACGATATGAGTTCCCTCCGGTATTGCTATTGCGGCGGCGATGTTCTTCCCGTGGAGGTCTTCAGGACATGGCAGGAAAAATATTCCATACCTCTTTACCAGGTTTACGGTTCCACGGAGATAGGGCACGTCACGTACAGCCTCCTGACGCAGGAGCCTTCTCCCACCGTCATTGGAACCCCTTTGAAATCGAGAAAATCCATGGTGGTGGACAGGGAAACCCTGGAAAAGCTGCCGCCCGGTGAACTGGGGGAGCTGGTTGTAACGTCGCCCTACACATTGAAGGAATATATCAACAAGCCCGAAGAAACGGCCTATTCATACGTGGGTATCAATGGCGATATTTATTACCGGATGGGTGATTTCGTCAAGATGAATGAGAGAGGAGAGATCGAGTTCGTCGAGAGGACCGCGGACATCATTAAATACAAGGCATACCGGGTATCTGCCTCCGAAGTGGAGGCCGCCCTTCAGGATCACCCCACGGTCATTGGCGCCTGTGTCATCGGTATCCCGGACCCGAAAGTCGGGGAGAGGATAAAGGCAATAGTGGTACTCAAGGAGGACGCGAAAGGGATTGGTAGTACAGAGCTGATACGGTGGTGCAGGGAAAGGCTCGCCCCGTATAAGGTCCCCGGATACATCGAGTTCCGGGACATGCTGCCGAAATCGAAGGTCGGCAAGCTCTTGAGGCGCGAAATACGGGACGAGGAAAAGCGCAAGGTCGAGAAAGAGAAGAGGAGGTAAGGGGGAAACCGTTTCAGGCTTCAGGTTTCAGGAAAGAGAAAGAATCAGGTTCAGGCTGTAAGATGCAGGAAAGGGACACTTTCCGTTGCTTTGTCATCAAAGGAGGCCCTACCCCCCCTCCTTTGTGACAAGAGGGGGGCAAGGGAGATTGTCTCTTTCCCCCTTTTTCACTTTTTTCCTTGAAGTTTCATCGATTTAGTTTTAATTCTTTATGTAAACTCATAAAAACGTGTAAAACGGTTTACAGACCTTTAACTGCGTATCGGATAGAGTTATAGCTATATCAGGGGGCGAATATTTTGGGTCTTTACCAAACCGGAAATGCTTCATCGGGGGGTTATGAAGAGAATTAACGCAGGCAAAGCTGTCGTGCTCCTTGTTGTTATAGCCTGTCTGGTGATCTTTGCCGTCCCCAGGCGCGAAAAAGGGAAGACGGTACTCAGGGAGGACAGGCAGCAGAACTTCCGAAAAGTATCAGGGACTGTCCGGAAAGGGGATTATCTTTCCCGGCTTTTTGAACGCAACAAACTGCACGTGGCCGACCTTAAGCGGGCAAAGGAGGCGGCCGATGGCGTCTATGACCTCGGCGAACTTTGTTCGGGGCATCCATACAGCATGACAATAGATGCCGAGGACAGGCTGAATTCCCTCACATACTGGATTGACGACGACACCTATCTGAACCTTTCACGGGATGGAGATTCGCTTACCGCAGCGGTTGAAAAAGTGGAATACGAGAAGAGAGAGCTCTCTTTTGGCGGCGTCGTCAAGGACAGCCTTATCGCCGCCCTGGGTTCCGGCAGGGATGCGGTGCTTCTCGCCCTCGATCTCTCGGATATCTTTGCGTGGGATATCGATTTCAATACCGACCTGAGGGAAGGGGACACATTCAAGATAGTTGTCGAAGGCTTTTTTGCCGGGGATGGCTTCAAGAAATTCGGCGATATCCTGTCAGCCGAATTGGTTAACGACGGCAGAAGATACGTGGCGTACCGCTATGAAACGAACGGCTCGGCGGAGTACTATGACGCCGCCGGGAGACGTCTCAAAAGGGCATTTCTCAAGGCGCCCCTCAATTTCAGGAGGATCAGTTCATCTTACACAGGGAAACGCCGCCACCCCATCCTTAAGGTATACAGGCCGCATAGAGGCATAGACTATGCCGCGGCCGCGGGAACGCCGGTTTCAGCGCTGGGAGACGGTGTCATCCTCTTTGCCGGACGCCGGGGGGGTTATGGAAAGCTTGTCACCATAGAACATCGGAACGGTTACCGCTCGTACTACGGACATCTGTCACGCGTCAAAAAGGGTATCAGAAGAAACGTAAAGGTCACTCAGGGCGAGGTGATAGGTTTTGTTGGTTCCACCGGCCTCGCAACGGGTCCGCATCTCCACTTTGAGATGAGGATGGCGGGAAAACCCGTCAATCCTCTTAAGCTTCGTCCCGCGCGCACGGAGCCCCTTCGCGCAGGGCACAGATCTGGCTTCCTGAAGTTTGCTGCTTTAATGGATCGTCGTCTTGAGGAAACAGGGACAACGAATGGTGCGCCGATACCGTCGATGCTGACACTGGTGGAGAAGAAATGATGGAAGAAAAGGCGAGCCCATCCGCCGCGGAGCGATACATTTGTATCCACTGCCATTTTTACCAGCCGCCGCGGGAGAATCCCTGGCTTGAGTCCATTGAGGTCCAGGACTCGGCCTATCCATTCCATGACTGGAACGAGCGCATCACTTCGGAATGTTATGCACCTAATCTTGCCGCGAGGATGATTGACGGAAACGGCCGCATCACAGATATCGTGAGTAATTATTCAAGGATAAGCTTCAACTTTGGCCCTACGTTGCTTGCGTGGATGAGTGCGTTCGCTCCCGACGTTTACGCGGAGATCCTGGAAGCGGACAGGCTGAGTGTCTCCTTGCGTTCCGGTCATGGGAACGCCCTGGCCCAGGTCTACAACCATATCATCATGCCGCTCGCCAATTCCCGTGACAGGAGGACCCAGGTCCTCTGGGGTATCAGGGATTTTCAGAAGAGGTTCGGCCGTGAACCGGAGGGGATGTGGCTTGCCGAGACAGCCGTGGACCTGGAGACGCTGGAGCATCTGGCCGCCGCCGGTATTCTTTTTACCATTCTTGCTCCCAATCAGGCAATGAAGGTCAGGAAGATCGGCTCCGGGAAGTGGAAGGATGTGACCGGGGGACGCATAGACCCCACCCGCCCGTACATCGTGCGCCTTCCTTCCGGTAAGAGGATAACCGTTTTCTTTTATGATGGGCCTATATCCAGCGCCGTCGCCTTCGAGGGCCTGCTGAAAAAAGGTGAAGATCTGGCGCAAAGGTTGGTCTCGGGTTTCTCCGGTGAGAGGACCTGGACCCAGCTCATGCATATCGCCACCGATGGCGAGACCTATGGGCATCATCACCGTTTTGGTGACATGGCCCTTGCGTTTGCCCTGAACCACATCGAAAGCCAGGGCCTTGCCCGATTGACCAATTATGGCGAATTTCTCGAGAGATTCCCGGCGGTTCATGAGGTAAGCATCTACGAGAACACCTCCTGGAGCTGTGCTCATGGTATCGAGCGATGGCGTGGTGATTGCGGGTGCAATTCAGGCGGACACGGCGGTTGGAACCAGGGATGGAGAGGCCCTTTGCGTGATGCCCTTGACTGGCTGCGTGATGAACTGGCCCAGGCGTACACGAGGAAGGCCCTGGAGTATCTTCAGGACCCCTGGTCGGCCCGGGATGATTACATCGATGTTATCCTCGACCGCGGCCAGGAGGCCGTTGACGCGTTTTTCGCGAAACATGGCCGAAGGGTCCTCAACGCTGATGAGAGGACCATCGTCTTGAAGCTTCTAGAATCTCAGCGCCACGGACTGCTTATGTATACGAGTTGCGGCTGGTTCTTCGACGAGCTTTCCGGGATAGAAACGGTCCAGATCATCCAGTATGCGGGAAGGGCGATCCAGCTCATCGAGGATATCTGCGGCAAGGGCAGGGAGAAGACTTTCAGGTCCCTCCTCGAGAAGGCAAAAAGCAACGTCCCTGAAGCGGGGAACGGCGCCCGGATATTCGACAGGTTCGTCAAGCCCGTAGCGATAGACCTCAAGAAGGTGGCTGTCCACTATGCCGTCTCTTCGGTGATAGAAGACTTTGGTGACCACACGGAAGTATATAGTTTCTCCGTGGACAAAGAGGATTATTTCAGGATAGCGGCCGGCAGGACGACGCTGACCATCGGCAAGGTCCTCGTCACTTCCCGCATTATCGGTGATTCCGAGCACATCAGTTTTGCGCTTCTCCACATGGGAGGCCATGCTTTCAACGGCGGAGCAAGGGAGTACCGCGGCGAGGAGATCTTTCGGGCAATGAGAAAGGAGATAACCGCCGCTTTCGAAAAGGCCGACTTCGCCGAGGTTATTCACCTCATGGACCGCCACTTTGGAATGCACAACTACTCCTTCACCAGTCTTTTTAAGGACCGGCAACACGCGGTTATGAACCTTCTGCTCAAGGACACCTACGAGAAATATGAAACTGTTTACAGGGATCTTTTTGAGGGCGAACGGATCCTCATGAACTTTTTTCGCGAGGCGGGCATGGCGGTTCCCAACGCGTTTAAGGCCGCCGCCGAATTCGTTCTCAATGTTGATCTAAAGGAGGCCTTTTCCCAGGATGTTCTTGATGGAAACCGTATTCGCGGGATCGTAAAGGAGATCGAGAAGTGGGGCCTCCGTTATGATACGGTGGAAATAGAACTGATAATAAGAAAAAGGCTCAAGGAGCAGATGTCTCTTTTTCACGGAAACCCATCGGACGTTTCACTCATCGAGGCCATGAAGACGACGGCGGAGCTTTTCTGGCTGCTGCCCATCGAGGTGAATCTCTGGGAAATCCAGAATATGTATTTCTCCATGGCAAGGTCTGTGTATCACGATGTGGCAGGAGAGGCGTTAGGCGGCAAACCCGAAGCAGCCCAATGGCTGGATGGTTTTGTTGAACTCGGGGAGAAGCTTAATTTCGACACCGGGTCTATCCCGGGGCGCTGAACCAGGTCCCGAGAAGCGGGGGATGTTCGTTATGTTCGTTGATCCCCTGAGGCATCAAGGTGTGCAGACTGTCCGTACGTCGCTCAAAGCGGTGCTTTATCCGGCGACAATGTCTAATGTGATTGATTCGAACCTGATCGTTGCTTGTTAATGCCTGAACTGAAGCTTGTGTCTGTTCTTATCTGCCCGAAGCGTGAATCCGGGCTTATGCTGTCTAATCCCTGTCACCGGCGGACTGCTCTCCGCTCGCAGCTGTTCCTTCATCTTCACCGGCGGATTGCTCCTCGCTCGTGGCTTCCACTTCGTCGGCGGCGGTTGTCTCTTCGTTGATCTCTTCTTCGGGTCCCGGTTTTTTGAGGCCCTGTCTTCTCATCATCTTTTCCTGTGCTTTCTGCTGACGCTTGATCTCCTTCTGCCTTTTCAAAAAACTGTTTTGATTGCGTTTCGCCATCCCTGCTCCTTTCTTCTTCCCAATGTACTTCCCAAACTGTTGGTGCGATACCCTGGCGACCTGTCCAGGAAGAAATGGGTCATGTAAACATGTAGAGTAGGATTATGCCGTTATTTGTCCGGTTTGTCAAGAGCGGGGGCAACAACAGGTTGCGGGTGGCGGGCGATGGGATTGGACGGGTGAGGGGGTTAAAGATATTCCCTCCGCATCTCCTCTATCATCTCGGCGGTGAGCTGTTCCTGTTTTCTCAGGTCAGCGAAGCGGTCAAGGAGGTCCGTGGTGGTGAGATACTGCTTGTCCTTTCCCGAGATCTCCTCTATGATCTGCCCCTTGTGCATCAGAATGGTCCTGGAGCCGAGGGCGAGTGCCTGCTGCATGCTGTGGGTGATCATAACGGTCGTGAGGTGGTAGCGGGCGATGAACCGTTCGGTGAGGGCCACCACCTGCGCGGCGGATTTTGGGTCGAGGGCTGCGGTATGTTCGTCGAGAAGGAGGACCTTCGGTTCGTTCATAACGGCCATGAGGAGCGTAAGGGCCTGTCTCTGTCCGCCGGAAAGAGTGCCTATGGTGTTGTCGAGCCTGTCCTCGAGCTGCATTTCCAGCATCCTTACCTCTTCACGGTAGAGGGCTAAACGTTCCCGGGTGAGGCCGGGGACAGGATAGCGGGGCTTCCCCCTCATGAAGGCGAGGTGGATGTTCTCGGCGATCGTCATGTCCGGGGCCGTTCCCATGAAGGGGTTCTGAAAGACGCGTGAAATGGATCGTGCGCGCTGAAAATCGGCCTCCCCTCCCACGTCCCTGCCGCCCATGGTTATGGTCCCCCGGTCAGGGAGGAAGGTGCCGGCGATGGCGTTGAGAAGGGTCGATTTGCCGGAGCCGTTCGTGCCGATGATGGTCAGGAAATCCCCCTCGTCAATACGGAGATCGATGCCCCGAAGCGCATAGACCTCGTTGAGGGTGCCGGCATTGAAGGTCTTGTGATAATCGACGATCTTTATCATATGCTATCTCACCACCCGTACAGCCTTCTTTGTGATGTCATCGGGTATTGTGATGCCATATTCCTTTGCCAGGGACAGATTGAGGGTGAGCTGTTCGGGCACATAAGAGACGATGGGGATCGCGGCCGGTTTCTCTCCCCTGACGATCCTGACGGCGATGTCCGCCGCCTTGAGCCCCACGTCGTAGTAATCGGCTCCAAGGCACATGAAAACCCCCGAATCGATATCCGCCGGGGTGTTGGTCACATAGGGTATCTTTTTCTGCCGGAGCTTCTGTGCCACCGAGGGAATGACGGCGGAGACCGTCGTGTCTCCCGAGGTGAAGAAGATATCCGGTTCGCTGCTGAGGATCGATCGCAGCGCCTGGTCTATCTCCTGAGTGCCGGTGATCTGGACCTCCACCACCTTGAACCCATGTTTTTTTGCCGCCGCCCTTGTCATCACCGTGCATATCTCGGAATTGACCTCTGCGGGGCTCCAGATCATCCCGATGACCTTTGCCCCGGGAAAGACCTTTCGCATGAGCCGCACCGTCGCTTCCACGGGTTGAGGGGTGGCGAGTCCCGTCAGGTTCGCGGGGTGGTTCGTGAAGCTTGTTGCCACCCCGGCCTTTATTGGGTCGGTTACGGCCGCGAAAATATGGGGTATCTTCTTGTTGTGGTTCGCCGTTACCTGGAGTGATATCGTCGACACCGTGACGATGTAATCGTAGTTCCTGCTCACCATCTCCTGCGCAATGGACTGGGCGGTGGGGAACTCGCCGTGGGCCATCTTGTGGTCCACGACTATGTTCTCTTTCTCCAGGACGCCGCTCTTTCTCAATCCATCCAGGACACCCCTGGCGCAAGTGTCGAGGATGACATTGTCGGTGAACTGAAAAAGGGCGAGCCTGACGTTTTTCTGCGGCATGATGGCGGTGATGAGATTCGCATATCTTATCCCCGCGAAGATGCCCAGGACAATGGCGGCCGCCACGGCCGCCGTGACAAGGTGCTTCTTCTTCACCCTTCCGGCGCCTCTGGCGATCTTTGCGGTGACAATGAGGGTAATGAGGACGAAGATCGCCGTCAGAAGCTTGAGATCGACGGGATCCATGCCCGCATAAAGGGCGATGGCGATCATGAACCGGAAGATCACGGACCCGATCACGGCGCTGCCTATCCACGCATAGATTGAATGTCTTTTAAGGATGGATTCGCCGATGATGACGGAGGCGAGGCCGGTGACCACGGTGCCGATGCCCATCCCGATGTCGGCGAAGCCCTGGTATTGGGCGACGAGGCTGCCGGAGATGCCGACGAGACGATTCGCGATGGCGACGCCGAAGATCTTGACACGGTCAACGTTGATTCCCGCTGCGCGCGACATGACGGGATTGTTGCCGCTCGCCCGCATGGAAAGGCCGAAATCCGTTTTGAAGAAAAAGGATACGGCCATCCAGGATACGGCCATGATGACGGTGAGGCACAGCGCTGTCCATATCTCGTAAGGTATTCCGGGATTCGCCCTGTTCAGGAGGTGAAAGAACTCCGGGGTGCTGAGCAACGGTATGTTGGAGCGCCCCATAATATGGAGATTTATGGAATAGAGACCCGTCATGACGAGGATGCCCGCAAGGAGACTGTTGACATGAAGGCGCGTGTTGATGAGGGCTGTGATGCTGCCCGCCGCCGCACAGGCAAGAAAGGAGGCAAGAACGGCGAGAAGGGGATGGACGCCCGCGACGACGAGGACCGCCGTGACAGCGGCGCCTGTCGTGAATGTCCCGTCCACGGTTATGTCGGGGAAGTCATGGATGCGAAAGGTTATGTAGATGCCGATGGCGACAAAGGCATAGAGAAAGCCAAGGTTGAGAGCGCCTACCCAGAGTTCCATCGTCTAGCCGCCAAGTTCTATGATGCCCATGAGGCCGGGGCCGATCCGGGTTTTGCCAAGAAGGTGGAGGACCCTTTGCGGTTCCATTCCGGTGACGACCCTTTTGAGCTCGTTGGGAAAGTTGTCGATGATCTTGTTGAAGGGCTTTTTGTCAAAGACGACGCCGTGCAGGTGGAAGCGGCCCTCGCGGGGAATGATCCTGTCCGCTGCTCCTGTAACGCTGTCCCTGTCTTTGACGGCTATTCCAGTCATGACGACGAGGTTGTAGACGTCTTCGGGTTCTATGGAGTAATCGATCCATTCGGGGAAATTGTCGCCGCCGAAGATGTCGGTCTCTGCGGGACCGCGGTTTTCCTTAAGGGGGATCTTTTTCAGCCGCATACCGAAGAGACCTTTACTCTCGAAGATGCCTGTTATCCCCACGACGGGGGAGGAGGATGCGAGATGGGCGCTGTCAACGAGCCCATCAAGGGTGAAGAGGTCGTCTTTCGGTTCAAAGGAAATTATGTGATTGAACTTTCCCTGCACGGAGAAACCGTGGAGAAAATGGTAGACCGTGTCCTTTTCGCCTTCGTTATGAATGATGAAATCGACGGCCGATCTTCTGAGGGCGGGGTATACGAAGATGTTGCCGTCGATGACGGCGGCCTCTCCGAAATAACCCTTATAGTCTTTGAATGTGTGGCCCAGCGCGGCGAACCCGGCGGCGAACCGGACATCCGACGCCCTCACGGGCCTTACATCGTCTTCGCCATAGTCTGCGGAAGGGAGCCTTTCCTCGCTGCCGATAAGGGAAAGGGACCCAATAGAAGAGGCATTGCGCGTGAGGACTCGCAACACCGCGCGGTCCGATGGGATCTCCCTTGTCGCCGCATCTTCCCCCGACACGTTCCGGAGCTCCTCTATTTCGGCCTCAGAGGACAGGAAACGAAAGATATGTGTGAATCCGCTTATCTCGAATATTGAATAGACGGAAGGGGCGGTATTGAAGAAGCAGATCGCCCCGCCTGCCTTTTTCAGCTCCTTCTGAAAAGAGAGAAATACCCGCAGACCGGCGCTGCTGACATAGTTGACGTCCGTCATATCGGCAACGATGAGCCTTTTGCCCGCAATGACGGCGTTCCTGAAAAGGGATTCTGTCTCGCGGGAGGTGAGGCCGTCTATCCTGCCGGCAAGCCGCAGCCGTTCGGCGGTTTCCTGGTCTGTCGGTGAGTCGTTCATTGGTACGCCTTTACACTATCATCAGGCAGATTGGAATGCAAATGTTTAGGCGCCGGGGACGCCGCTCCTTCAACTCCGCAATAAATGCACTGATCAAAGGTTACCGCCGCCTTTCTCACGATAGTTTCCCGAATGTTGGTGTGGTTTCGATTATCTGAACGACGATGGTTTTGAAGATTGCAACGAATGAAGACAGCAAGTTGAAAGGCAAAAAACAGATCCGACAGGACGTGTGCGATCCATGGGATCTTATCGATGCCGCGTTTTCAAGTATGTGCGCGACAGAGATTGGTTTTAAGCCATTATGTTTTGGCTTTTTTTGCTTTTTCCATGCCGAAAAGGAAAACGAAGAGCCCGATAAAGATGAGAACTGCCCCGGCGGCAAGTATTGTCGTACTGCGTGTTAAGAAGATCATAGCGAAACCGCCGATCATGGCTGCAAAAGCAATGATATAGAAGACCAATGAATTTTTGTCGCCCATGCCAACCCCCATCGCCCAGAATATTTTACTATATCATAAATTTCGTTTTTATCAAAAAAAATAGTGCCTTGATCCGGGTTGACCGGGGCTCACGAAAAGCACAAAAGTATTAAGAAATCATGGTTTGTTCCGATAAGCACTATGTGTTGGTATGGGCACACGCAGGATCTGTCTCGAATATCTTCGAGGGACGCCGCTCTTTGATGTCCGGAGCAGTAAAATGCGCCGGGCGCACAAACGGTGGAGGACGATGACAGGAGAAAGGTAGAGATCGGACAATGAATCTGAAGAACACAAAAAGCCACGAGCCAGAGGATCCCGGTTATCCAATGCGGCAGGTTGCCGCGCCCGGGGCAAACGGTCGAGCGGCAGGATGTCTTTTCCGTGATATGATGAGAGATCATGGACTGGACGGCTGCCGAAACAGGACCTGCAATTGCCCCTTCGCCGGCAAGAATGGCCGGGAGCGGTACTGATTCAGGCGCAGACCCCGGCAAAATTGTCTTGACAATCATTTGTGGCGGTCCTAATATATAAACACTCTTTTATATATTACGGTGCGAAGATGGTCGAGTATAAATCAAGCGTACTTCCTAAAACATTACAATATGGACAGTTCCTCCCCCAGGGCAATCGCCTCCGGACGGTGGAAACCAATCGAATCGCATCAACTGTTCTTTATGAGAGGTGAGTGATATGGAAGAAGACAAGATCAGGAGTACCGTCCGTGAGGCATACGGTGCGATAGCCGAAGGCAAGACCAAGGGGGTATCGTGCTGCAGCGGCCTGTCGTGCGACAATGGTGAGTTTGCCGTATCCATCGGCTATTCCCGCGACGACCTGCAGACCATTCCCGATGGGGCTAACCTGGGATTGAGCTGCGGAAACCCCACGGCCTTTGCGGGCCTGAAAAAGGGTGAAGCGGTTCTGGATCTGGGCGCCGGCGCCGGGTTTGACTGCTTCATCGCGGCCCGGAAGGTTGGCGCAACCGGTCGGGTTATAGGCGTGGATATGACGCCGGCCATGGTGGAAAAGGCACGCGAGAATGCTGTAAAGGGTTCATTCCTCAATGTCGAATTTCGCCTCGGGGAGATAGAGAATCTGCCTGTTGCGGACAATTCCGTGGACGTCGTGATAAGCAATTGCGTGATAAACCTTTCGCCCGATAAGCGGCAGGTCTTTCGGGAGATCCACCGGGTCCTGAAGCCGTCAGGCCGCATTGCAGTCTCGGACATGGCGCTGCTGAAACCTTTGCCTGAAAGCATCAGGCAAAGCGTTGACGCCTATGTCGGGTGTGTCGCTGGCGCCGTTGTTGTCGATGAATACAAGAGATTCGTGGAAGATGCCGGGTTTGAGGATGTAAAGGCGACGATCTCCGGCGGGTCGGCGTGTATCAGACCGGACACTGCGGATCCAATGGGCAGGGCACTCCAGGAAGGCATAGGAGAAGGCGCGTCACTCGAAGACTATTTGGTGAGCGTCTACGTGGAAGGAAGGAAATAGTGGCATCGAAGGGCCGGTATCGATGAAGGAAGTGACGGCGAAGTTCAAGGCGCTCTCGGACGAGACGAGGCTCAGGATATTGAAGCTCCTTGAAGGAGGAGAACTGTGCGTTTGCGACATAGTCTCCGCCCTTGACATGGTGCAGCCCAAGGTTTCCTTTCACCTCGGGGTCCTGAAAAAGGCGAAGTTTCTCAAAGACCGTAAGGACGGCAAGTGGATGCACTATCGCATCGACGAGTCCGATGCCTTCAACCGGTTTCTCTTGTTGTCTGTTTTCGAGCGTGTCCCGGAAGCCGGCAGCGGCAGGGACAGGGACAGGCTTGAAGCTGCCCTCCGGCAGAGAGAGGTCAGCGACCTTTCCAAGAGTCCGGCATGTTGTTCTCCCGCCGGCAGGCAGGGGACAACGTAACCGCAAAAACGCGCCTTTCGGTGAAACAGGTTTTTATGCAAAGGTCATGAGAGGTATCCCGCATGTTCGCTGTCAATAATTTTGTCACCGCCGGCAAGTTCTTC
>JAQVWF010000024.1 GCA_028698615.1 Syntrophorhabdaceae bacterium | reverse complement strand
CCGCCCATCATGCCGGGACCCATGCCATAGCCGCCTCTGCCAGCCTGGCTCTGTGCTGTAGCTATGCCAATGACAAATACCGCAGCCAATGCCAATGAAACAGTAAAAATGGTCTTCTTCATAAGGCTCCTCCCTAAATTGTTCATTGCTGTTGTTCGTTGTCAGCGTAAGGCTGACGGCATGTTTGAGAAGCTGGTTTCACCGCGGTCCTCGCGGCTGCCAACACCAACATCGCTCTGGCGGGGCTGAGCTGAGGGAGAAAACACCCATACTGTTATGCGATAAGCCATTTTTTTAGTTTATCACAGAACTGGCGATTGCGCTGAAGCATCTTTGTGTTCAAGCATGTAGTCGTTATCAGTATGGGGATTCGGAATCCATTCATCTTCCGAGAACATCACCACCGTGCATGGAGTGCACCTGGGGCAAGAACCCAGGAACGCCACCTGCGATCTTGCATATCGAATTCAGAAGGTATCTGGACAATGAAGATGCGCAGGTGACGGGTGATAGGTCAATGGTGCCCGCTGCTTCTTCAGAACCGATCACAACTCCCCGATGGACACGTCTCTCAGGAATGCGGCGCTTTCTTCGGGCATGGAGGTGTTTATGTACATTCCAGTGCCCAGCTCGAAACCTGCCGCCTTGGTGAGCCTCGGGACAATGGCGAGGTACCAGTGAAAGTACCTGGCGTCAGCCCCGCCGGGAGACAGGGACCGTATCACGTAGTTGAAGTCGGGATCGCCCAGCCCCACGTAGAGACGGAGCAAGACCTCCTTCAGAATGCGGGCCAACGCCGGGATCTCGTCGTCGGTAATATTGCCGTAGCAGGCACTGTGGCGCTTCGGATAGATCCATACATGAAAGGGCGACAGCGCAGCGTACGGCACGAAGGCCAGAAAATGGTCGTTCTCGCAGATCACCCTCAGGCCTTCATCCCTCTCCGCTTTCATATAGGTGCAGTAGAGGCAGTCACCAAAATTCACGTAATAGTAATTGCGTATCGCCTCGCTGAGACGATTCATCACCTGTCCGGGAAACACCGGGGTTCCGACTATTTGAGAATGGGGATGTTCAAGCGATGTCCCGGCGCCCTCTCCGTGGTTCTTGAAGATTATGACGTGCTCGACACGCTCGTCTTTGTAAAAGGCTATCTGGCGGTTGCGGTAGGCGGCAAGTATGTCCTCTATCCGGGCAAGGGGCGCGAGGGCCGTGGTGGTATTATGGAGCGGCGACTCGATGATAACCTCGTGGAGCCCCACCCCGCTGAGACACTCCTTGAACTCGTCCCTCTTCTTCACAATAACGCCTTCCGGGGTCAGCGCGGAGAACTTGTTGGGCACCGACCTCACCATCCAGCTGCCCTCGCTGTCTGTCAGTCTGAAGGTCTCCGGCGGGGTCATGGCCTCGTTTCCCGGGCAGAAGGGACATGTTTGAGAGTGAGCGGGAACCAGGCGCGGTTCTCTGTCATGTTTGAACTCTTCGGGGCGCTTCGCTCTTTCCCTGGCGATGATCACCCAATCTCCCGTGATCTGATTCAATCTTACCTCCGGCATAGGACACCTCCTTCTTCTTGGAATACTATTCCAAAAACCGGGTCTTCACAATCACAAATAGGGGGAGGGAAGCAATCCCTTTCCGCCATTGACACCATCGGCACACATGCTATAATCCACCTTGTATCAACAGATGATAGCAGGCGGATAACATTATGAAGATCATCCCCGTCATCATATCCCTCATCATTCTCGCCCTCGCAACGACGGCGGCGTACCGCTACCTGAAGCAGGATTGGCTGCTCTACAGGAAAGCGGCTGACCTTTCGCTAAAAGGCGCCTGGTCTCAGGCCATCCCCATCTACGACAGACTCGCGAAAAAGGGTTTCCGGATGACCGACACCCTGAGGCTCCTCGGGGAATCCTACGAAAAGGAAGGGAATCTGACAATGGCCATTGAGGCCTTTGGGAAACTTGCCGCCGCAAGCCCCGGCGATGCCCGCACGGGCTTCAGACTCGCCGGGCTCTACGATAGAAAAGGCGACCATGAGCACGCCGCCGATATCTATAGCGCCCTTCTTGCGAGGGAACCCGGAAACAGGGCGATCGAGATCCGGCTGGCCCGCGCGCTGGCCGCCCTGGGGCGATATGATGAGGCTATCCTTTGGTACAAAGCCATCCTGGGAGAGAAGCCATGAGACGATCACCGGCAGTTTTAGCGGCTGCGGTCACGCTCGCCGCCACCATTCTCCTTCCGTGCCCGGCATGCCCCTTTGCCCCCGATAAAGCGCAGGCATCGGCCCCTTCGCCCGTGGTCGGAGAGGAGATACCCGATTGGCTGGCACGATGGGAACTTGCCCGCACCCTTGGATATGCAAAGCGCTACGAAGAATCGGTCGCGGAATATAAAAAGCTGCTCAAGGAAAAGCCCGACCTTTCAAAGGCAAGGATCGAGATGGCAAAGATCCTTTTCTGGCAGAAAAAGGACCAGGAGGCCCTTGCCGTCCTCGAGGGCATGGGCCCCCGTCAGCTGGACGTCGATTCGGTCCTGCTCATGGCCGACCTTTACAGGAGCCGCAAGTCCTATAGTTCCGCGGCTCCCCTCTACCGCGAATACCTGGAAAAACGTCCCGGCGACCACCCGGCCCGGCTGAGGTTTGCGGAGATGCTGAGCTGGGAGAAGCACTATGACGAGTCCCTCGCGGAATATCGAAAGATACTCGCGGAACTCCCCGGCGACGTGCAGGTGAGAAGAAAATATGCCCTCGTGCTCATGTGGTTGAAGAGATACGGCGAAGCCGCCGCTGAGCTCAGGAAAACGCTTAAATAGAATGAAAGGCCTGCTCCTTCTCCTGCTCCTCGTAACATCGGTTCTTTTCGCGGCCGGACCCGGCGCGGCCGACCAGACGGTCACCATCGTCCCGCCGGAGGGCAGGGTATCCGACAGGGAAGCCCGTCTCGCCCTGGCAAGGATGCTCTCCTACGAGGATGACACGCTCCGCGCCTCCCTTGCTGATTACCGTTTGCTCCTGAAACAATCACCGGAGGATGCCGTCATCGGGATGGAAACCGCACAGGTCCTCCTGCGGCTGGGGATGGACGCCGAAGCGGGGGTCCTCCTTCGCGGCGTGTACGCCCGCGACCCCGGTAACTGGCAAGCCGGCGCCGCCCTGGCGGATATCGAATGCAGCCGGGGACACGCGAAGACATGCAGGGAGCTTTATCTGGATGTGTTGCAGAGGTCCGGCCAGAAACCGGACCTCAGGCTCCGTTTTGCCGATAGAATGAACATATGGGGTGATTTCTACAAGGCCCGGTACATCTACGGTGAGCATCTTGCCCGCCGCCCCGATGATTGGGAGGTGGGACTGAAACTTGCGAGAGCCTTTGCCAGTTCACAGCGCTACGAGGAAGCGGAAGGCATCTGCAGGAGCCTTGTTGCCAATCGTAAGGATGCTTCCGTCCTTGCGGCTCTCGCCGCGATGAAGCTTTTTGAGAAAGACTTCCAGGCAGGTGAGCTGTACGCGCGCGAGGCCCTCGCCATCGACCCCGGGAGCAAGGAAGCCGCTGATGCCCTCGGTGAGGCCCTCATGTTTACCGGCCGGTATGCCGAGGCCAGGTCCGTGTATGAACGGACGGCCCGGCAATCCGGCGAGTCAGCGCAAACCCTCGTCGACATCGGTCGAACCTTCCTCAAAGAGAACAGGGCCATCGAAGCCCGGATATACTTCAAGAAAGCTCTCGCTGCAGAGCCGGGGAACATCGCCGCACGTTTCTATGATAATTCTCCCAACGGCATACGTTCGAAGGCGTTCTTCTCGTCCATCGTGAATGACACAGGGCTGTCAGCCGCCGGTCTTTCGCAGTGGGCGGACCTTTATCTCTCCCATGGCCTCTTCCCCGAGGCCATCGAATGCCTGCGGGAGGCCCTCCGGCGGGACCCCGAATATTTCCCCGCGTCCATCTCCCTCGCCCAGGTCCTTGGCACCCACAAGCAATACGAGGGATCGGTCAGGCTGTACAAGGACCTTGCCGCGCAGTTTCCCGATGATTCGAAGATCCTCATCGGTCTCGCCCGGGTCCTCGCCTGGTCGAGGCGCTATGATGAATCCATGGCTCTATACCGGCACATCATCGGGCTGGATCCGGCCGACCCCGTTCCCCGCCGGGAAATGGCCCGTACGGCCATGTGGGCCAAAAAACCCTTGCTTGCCATCGAGACGTATGACGCAGCGTTATCCGCAACGGGTGAGGATATGACACGCCCGTCCGGCGCCAGCAAGGAAAAGGACGGGGGCGAAGCCTTTTCCCGGCAGCGTATTCACAGGTCGATCTACCTCGAAAGAGAGGCGAAGAGACTCGCATACAACAAGCGTTTCACCCAATCGCTGCCTGTGTACGAAACCCTCATCGATGAAAACCCCGGCAATGAAGAGGCGCTTTTTGACAAGGCCCAGGTTGCATGCGCCCTGGGTCTGTGCGGTCTTGAAAGGAAGACGTACGAAAAGCTCCTGGCTATCGACCCTCTTCATTCCCTCGCAGGCGACGGGCTCGACAGGCTCAGGTCAAGGAGCAATCCCTCGGCGCGCTTTGATTACTCTTACTGGAACGAGGAAGGCAGGGGTGACCTCGCCCGCATCACACGAAACCGCTTCGACGTCACCTTCGACGTACCCGTCCACTGCCAGTACCATCTCTTTCTCAAGGGCCACCGCTGGCTCGAGGCCCCCGATCTCGACCACGCGACCTACGGCGCCTCGGGCGTCTCCGTCGGCTTCGCCGGGGCCTTCAATCCCTTCATGAGAGCCGAAGGCTCCATCACACACAAGAGATACGACTCACGTACGCTGGGCAGCAAGGACACGGGGCACGGGACACTCTGGTTCAACGTGAACGACCGGGTCCGGCTCGGCGCAGGGTATGCCCGCACGGATGAACTGTACAACTATTTCGGGATAATTCAGGGCGTACAGGCGGATCGCGCTTTCGTGGCCTTCCAGGGCGATATCACGCGCAAGCTCGAGGTGAGCGGCAAGATGGAGTACATAGGGTACAACGATTCTAACAGCGGCAGCTTCCTCGGTCTGGCGGCCGGGTATGCCGTCACCGACCACCCGCGGACCTTCAAGGTCTCCCTGTCCGGTGAGATGCGCAATACCCGTCACAACAACGAATACATCTACCAGGGCGAAGTGCTTGCCGACATAATCCATCCCTACTGGACCCCCCGCGATTACCTGGCGGGCAGCGTCATCCTCGAATGGCGTCATGACCTTTCGAAGTTGTTCATCTGCGGGGCCGAGCAGCATTACTACGATCTCAAGGCATCCTTCGGCACGGACTCCGAGAACAATCCCTACGCAAAGATAGAGGGTGAATGGAGCTGGGAGTTCATGAAGCACTGGCTCCTCGGCATAAAGGGAATGGCCCACACGTCGCCGGAATGGAATGCGACCGGGGCATGGACATGGTTGAGGTACCGTTTCTGACATGAAGGAAGAGCGTCCGACATCTTCAAAATTCGTTTTCATCATGGCGGCACCTGTTGCCGCGATGGTCTTTGCCGCCATCTATCTCATCGTGAGAGTTCTTCTTTTCCTTATCACCGATAATGCCTGGTATGAAAAGGGCCTCGCCCTCCTTCTTCTCATGGCCGAGGTGTTCATCCTCGTCCACGGCATCGGGTATTTTCTGGAGATCCTCTCCGTGGTATTGACAGGCAGGGACTTCACCCGCAAGGAGCTCCCGACGGAGCCCCTTCTGTCCCATCCGCCCGTAGCGATAGTCATGCCCTCCTATAAGGAACCCCTGGAGGTGGTCAAGAACTCTCTCATCACCTTCTACAACCTCTCTTATCCCAACAAGTACATCTACTTCCTCGACGATACCCGCTATGATGTCCCCTGGGATACACCAGAGAACATGGAGGCCTACAAAAAGTCTATAGAGGAGCTCTGCCAGTACGTGGGCATCGATCTCTTTCGGAGGAAATGGCACGGCGCCAAGGCGGGCATCATCAACGATTTTATGGAGTACCTCGACGGACACATGAGAGAGGGGTTCGTCTTTTACAATTATTCCAGGAAGAAAAAAAATGAAACAGAGAGATACATGGTCGTCTTTGACGCCGATTCCAATCCCTTTCCCGATTTCCTCGAGCCCCTCGTCGCCCACATGGAGGGCAGGCCCGAGCTTGCCTTTATCCAAACCCCTCAGTACTACATCAATTTCGATTCCAACCGTATCGCCCGGGCCGCCGGTCTGCAACAGACCGTCTTCTACGAATACATATGCGAGGGCAAGGCCTCGAAAGACGCCACCTTCTGCTGCGGCACCAATGTGCTTTTCCGCCGCGAGGCGCTTAAAAGCATCGGGGGGTTCGACGAGTCGTCCGTCACGGAAGATTTCGCCACCTCCCTTCAGTTTCACCTCAACAAGTGGAAGACGACATACATTAACCGGGTGCGCACCTTCCAGATAGGCCCGGAGGACCTGGGAGGCTATTTTAAGCAGCAGTTCAGGTGGTCCCTGGGGACAATCGGGCTCCTCAGGAAGGTCGTAACAACCTTTGTTCGAAGGCCGCGTGCCCTCACCCTCATGCAGTGGTGGGAATATTTCCTGTCGAGCACGTGGTACTTCATAGGTTTTGTGTTCTTCATCATGATGATATCCCCTCCGATCTATCTCTTTTTCAACGTCCCCGTGTATTTCGCGCGGCCCGCTTTCTACTTCCTCATCTTTGTTCCCTACATCGTCATCACTCTCACCACATTCTACTGGACGCTGAAACAGCGCAGCTACACGATCCGTGACCTCCTGTCGGGACAGCTCCTGACCTTCATCACCTTCCCCGTTTTCATGAAGGCCAGCATCCTTGCCCTCATGGGCTTCAAGGGCACCTTCGGCATCACGCCAAAGGGCACGAGCCGGGCCCTGCCTCTTCTGACCATGTGGCCCCAGCTCCTCCTGTGGGCCATATGCTTTTGCGGGGCCATATGGGGAATCAACAGGCTGATATATGAAAGGGAACCCTTTGCTGGAATACTGGTGAACGTCTTCTGGTGTCTCTACCACGCCGGCATACTATCGTCCATATTTTACTTCAACAGGCCTGTCGAGGAAACCGCCCCTGACAGCGAAAAGGCGGGCGATCTTGTATAGAATACTTTCCCTGTTCATTCTCGTCGCCATGAGCGCTGTTGCGCCCTTCTGCGGGACATCGGACGCCGGGCTGTCCATGTGGGGCTTTACCCTCGACGGTTATCCGGTGACCCGGGACAGACTGAAAGGTATCGAGTCCGACACGGGCCTTCGCTCCGATATCATCGTCTTTTTTCTCCAATGGCCCTCTGATGGCGACCCAAACTCAGGCGAGTTTCCCCTCGAGAGCCTCGAAACCATAACGGCGAGCGGCTCCCTGCCCTGCATCACCTGGGAGCCTATGCATATCAAAGGCGGCAAGGAGATCGCCATCTCCCACACCGATCTGCTCAGCGGCAGGTACGATCGATACATAACCCGGTTTGCTGATAAAGCCCGTTCGTGGAACAAACCTGTGCTGATACGGTTCGCCCATGAGATGAACCTGAAGCGATACCACTGGGGTACAACGGAAGATCAATACGGCCCGGAAAGCCCCGCCATATATCGAAGGATGTACATTTATATCGTCGACATCTTCAGACGGTCGGGCGCCGGCAACGTCCTTTGGGTCTTCTGCCCTAACGCAGAATCTGTCCCGAGCACATCCTATGACCCGTCGGCCTCATGGAACACCCTGTCCAATTACTATCCCGGAGACAGCTACGTCGACATCCTCGGCGTAGACGGCTACAACTGGGGAACAACCAGGAAAAAAGCCATCCATGGATGGGAAAGCCGCTGGAGAACCTTCCGGGAGATCTTTGAAGCACCGATCACTGAACTGAGGGGTTTGAGCACTTCCGCGGCAGGAAAGCCTCTCATCGTCTTCGAGACCGCGACCGTCGGCGCCGGCGGGAACAAGAATGAATGGATAGGGGATGCCCTCACCGCCGCAGGGAGGTCAGGCATAGACGGCATCGTATGGTTCCAGTCCGACAAGGAAGTCGATTGGCGCATAGAAAGCGCCTCCGACGGGAGCTATGTGGGTGCCCTGCAGCACGCACGCGGGTCCAGGCGGGACAGGCTCAAGGAACTCCTCGAAAGGGGGAAACAGCCGTGATCCACAGGCTAAGCCTCAAGGCGAAGATGGCCACCGTTGCCTCTCTTCTCTTCCTCGTCATCTTTCCCACCGGTGCCTTCATGTTCGAGAGCATTTTCGAGAAGCATTTCAGGCAGACCATAGCGGACCAGCAGTTTGAACTCGTTTCAAAGATAGCGAATGATGTCGACCTCAGGATCGGCGAGGCCCAGAAAGCGCTCATCGAGGTATCCAGGCATATTCCCACCGGGGACATCGGGGACTACCCCGCCATGCAGAGACACCTCGAAGAGGCGCTTCATTCCCGCTTCTTCTTCACGGCATGCTTCGACCACGGCGTCGTGCTCTATTCGAAAACGGGAAGGATCATCGCGGAAGTGCCTTATTCTCCTGAGCGCTATGGCAAGGACTTTTCCGGCAAGGAGTACCTTCAATACACCCTTAAGACAAGAGGGCCTTACATATCGAAGCCCTTCAGATCCACGAGAGCGCCCCACGATCCCATAGTCATGTTCACCGCTCCCGTCTTCGACAAGCACAATGACCTGGTAGCCGTGCTCGGCGGCTCCATTTCCCTCCTCAACGACGTTACCTTCGGAGGTATCGCGAAGATCAAGATAGGCCGGACGGGGTACATGTATCTTTTCGATAAGGACCGGTCGATCATCATCCATCCCGACAGGAAGCGGATACTTCAGCGCGACCTGCCCCGGGCGCCCAACCCTCTGTTCGACGCGGCCATCGACAACTGGTTCGAGGGAAGCGGGGAAACGATGTCCTTCGGAGACGTGCCGGGTATAGTCACCTTCAAACGTTTTCGCCACACCGACTGGATCCTGGCGACCCATTACCCGATCAAGGACGCGTATGCCCCCATCTACAAGGAGCGGTGGTACATCGTCGCTTACACGACCATCGGGATCGCCTTTTGCGTCCTCATTATCCTCATCGTCATGCGCAGGAACCTGTCGCCCTTGTCTGAACTGGCGGCTCAGGCCGAGAGGATAGGCCGGACGGAAGAGCCCCTGAGAACTGTCCGCGTGGATGCCGGCGGAGAGATCGGTGCGCTTGCCTCTTCCTTCAATGCCATGCTCGAACGACTCTCCGACCGTGAAGCTTCCTTGAAAAGCACCGTGGAGGAACTGCGCAAGCTGCACAACGCCGTTGAGCACAGTTCCGCCGTTGTGATCATCACCGACGGAGAGGGAATCATCGAGTACGTTAACCCGAAGTTCGTCGAGGTGACGGGTTACGAAAGGAGCGAGACCGAGGGAAAGACGCCCCGCATTCTCAAATCCGGCGTGATGCCGCGGGAAACATACGATCGACTCTGGACAACCATCACTTCCGGGGACGAATGGCAGGGCGTTTTTCACAACAGGAAAAAGAACGGTGAATTCTACTGGGCAGCTGCGTCCATTTCGCCCCTGAAGGATACAACCGGAGCTATTACCCATTTTGTCGGAGTCCAGGAGGACATCACCGCGGTAAAGCTCTTCGAACAGGAACTCAAGGATGCAAAGGAGGCGGCCGAGACGGCAAACCAGGCCAAGAGCTATTTTCTCGCCGCCATGAGCCACGAGATCCGCACCCCGATGAACGCCATCATCGGCATGGCCGAGCTTCTGCTTGAAGGCCCCCTCGACGATGAGCAGAGGAAATTCGTCACCACGCTAAGGAGCGCCGGAGATAATCTCCTCAACATCATCAACGACATCCTCGACATATCAAAAATAGAGGCGGGTTATCTTGAACTCGATGAGTCGGTCTTCGATGTCCGGGAACTCGTCAATGCCGTCTGCGACACGATGGTGGTACGCATCCGCGAGAAGGGTATCAGCCTCGACTGCATCATAAGACCCGGCGTGCCACGCCGTCTCACCGGCGATGCGGGGAGGCTCAGGCAGGTCCTTCTCAATCTCGTCGGCAACGCCGCAAAGTTCACGGAGGAAGGGGGTATCACGATCACCGTGGAACTCGATGAGGCGGGCGGCGATACCACTATCATGAAATTCTCCATCAGCGACACGGGAATCGGCATACCCGAGGACAAGATCGCTCATATATTCGAAAAGTTCACCCAGGCCGATACGTCGACAACCCGCAAATACGGCGGCACCGGGCTGGGGCTGACCATATCCCAGCGTCTCGTGGAACTCATGGGAGGAAGGATATGGGTATCGAGCACCCCCGGTTCGGGAAGTACCTTCTATTTCACCGCCTCCCTGCGCCCCGCCGGGGACAACGACAAAGAGGAGCGCTCTCCGGGCGAGGACACCGGCCTTCCCCCGGCGCCGCAGGTCCCCTCCGAACCCCGGCCGCTGTCCATCCTCCTTGTCGATGACTCGGAAGACAACCGGTTGCTCGTCCAGTCATTCCTCAAAAAGATGCCCTATAAGATAGATGAGGCGCAGAACGGGCGAATCGCGGTGGAGATGTTCAGAGAATCGGCCTACGATATCGTCCTCATGGACATACAGATGCCCGTAATGGACGGATACGAGGCCACCAGGCAGATACGGCAATGGGAGCGATCGCAGGGACGAAGGGCAACGCCGGTCCTTGCGCTGACCGCATACGCCCTCGAAGAGGAGACACGTAAGAGCTATGAGGCGGGGTGCACCGGCCATCTCACCAAACCTGTACGCAAGTCCGCCCTCATCGACGCCATCACCACATGCACGGGGGACACATCCCTTTAACGATGGGAGAGAAGGAGCGGAAAGAGAGGTGAACACCATGGAAGATGAAGCGCCGGTCGTAAAGATCGACAAGGATCTCGAAGACCTCGTACCGGGGTACCTCCAAAGAAGGCTGGCGGACGTGTCATTGATACGGGAGGCCGTCGGGAATAATGATCTTGAAACAATACGGATGCTCGGCCATACCATGAAGGGCGGTGGCGGCGGCTACGGGTTTGACCTTATCACCGAGATCGGTCGGCGTATCGAAGAAGCGGCAAAAGCCGGCAACGAAGATGAGATCCTCGCCTGCGCCAACGAACTGGATCAATTTCTGGCCACAGTTCACATCGAGTATGAATGAGGCATTTACCCGCATGCCCTCCAGCGCTACAACGAATGGAGGTACAGCATTACGATGGTGTTGTAATTGAAATAAAGCCTGTTCTCAAGGTCCTTGATGGCGTTGAGGTAGGGAACAATGCTCTCGTCGGAAAAGGCGGCCTTGAATATCTCGATATAGACCTCCGATTCCACTATGGCCCTGAGTTCCTCCAGATCAATGAACCCGGCGATATCCGACTGGGCCGGCATCTCCGTCCGGGTCCTTACGTACAGAGCTTCGAGTTGGTCACAATGCTCCTTGACCCGCGCCTTGACGTCGGACAGGAGAAAGCTCTTAAGCTGGGGGTATTCTGCCCGCGGATACCGTGCGATACGGGAAAAGAAAGGTATAAGATGACCGAGGTAGATGTCGACGCCCTTCTTGAGGAACGCCGTGTCCTTGATCACCCTGCACAGGAGGCTGTCGCGCACCTCGAACTCTTCGAGGTCAACGGACACCGAACCTGATTCGATGGAGATGAAGACGGGGTATGGAGGGCGGTCCCTGTTGCCAAGAATGGCCCCGCAGGTCTGGGCCCCCATTCCCTCATCCCACCTCGTCCAGAGTATAACGCCCTGATCGTAGTACTGTTCCCCGATGTTGATGGGAAGGTGGAAGTTGACGGTATCGCCCTTCTTGATCCCTTCCCTGCTAACCACCCAGGCAGGGATGGCAAAGGCGATGCCGCTCTTACTCAGGTCAATTATAAGATACTGAAACGATGAATGGTCCTCGTCACGGGTCCCAAGAAAGGGAAGATTAACGGAACTGATATCGAGTCTGGGTTCCTTCCTTCTCTCTTCCCCGTCCCTGATCATGCTCTGTTCCCCCTACAGATGTAATCATACACACAGGGGACGACCGCGACAACGAAAAAAACGGTTCCGGCGGAGCGTTGCGAGGCGGAGGTTCACAAATAGAAGACCCGATGGGGCAAGATAGATCAAAAAACATGGAATAATCATTGGATCGGCTGTAATATACAGGATATAGATGAAGGAAAGGATACTCATAGTCGACGACAGCGAGGACATTCGGGCCCTCCTGAGACATATTCTGGCGGCGGCCGGCTACGAGGTCGCCGAGGCCCCGAGCGGAAATGAGGTGCTGCAGAGAGCAGGGGTTTTCAAACCGGACCTCATCCTCCTCGATATCGTGATGCCCGGCATGGATGGTTTTACCGTGTGCGAGGAGCTCAACCGGGAGGAGTCTCTTTCGGACATACCCATTATTTTCCTCTCAGCCAAAACTGAGACCGCTGATAAGGTGAAGGGCCTTGAACTGGGCGGTGCCGATTACATAACGAAACCCTTCCAGAAAACGGAGGTCCTGGCACGGGTGGAAAACCAGCTCAAGATCCGGCGGCTCACCTCTGATCTCAAGAGGTCCAATGCCCAGCTCACCGAAAAGCAGAAAGTTCTCGACGAGGATCTCAGGGCGGCGGCTGGCATCCAGCAAAGCCTTTTGCCTCGCGCAATACCGGATATCAAAAACCTCGCAATCGCATGGAAATTCATGCCCTCTCACATGATAGGAGGGGATATATTCAACGTATTTCGTCTCGACGAGAATCACGTGGGTCTCTATATGATAGATGTCAGCGGTCATGGCGTCCCCTCCGCACTCATCACCGTTTCCGTTTCCCAATTCCTCCAGCCCGACAGCGGATCCGTGACGAAGGAAAGGACATACGAACCGCCCGGCTACCGGATCGTGTCGCCAGGCAGGGTGCTTGAGATCCTTGACGGGGAATATCCCATCGATCGCTTCGGAAAGTATTTCACCATCGTCTATCTCATAGTCAACACCCGGACCGGTGCCGTAAGATACAGTAACGCCGGGCATCCCTTTCCGGTCATCATGCGAAGGAACGGGTCGCTTGAGGTGCTGGATAAGGGCGGAACGATCATCGGCCTCGACGGCCTCGTTCCCTTCGATGAGGAAGAGCGATCCCTCGCGCCGGGAGACAGGGTGATTCTTTTTACCGACGGAGTGGTGGAATACAGCAACAGCTCGGGGGAATTCTTCGGGGAAGACCGCTTCCATTCCCTCCTTTCCTGCCACGGGCGCGCAGAGATCGAAGAGCTTCTCGATACCATCGTGGCTTCCATCATTGATTTCGGCAAAGGAGCGGAGTTTCAGGACGACATTACCCTTGTTGCCCTTGAATACGGAAGAACACGGACACCGAACGAGGAACCCGGCCGCAGCTAAGGCACACCGGCCGGTACTGCTTAACACCACGGAGGAACATGCATGCAGATAGAAGAGAAGAAGGTGGGGGACGTTCTTGTTGTACTGCCCCGGGAAGGGCGGATAGACGCATCCGTCTCCACAGGGTTCAAGGGAAGAATAGTCGATTGGATCAACCAGGGGAACAGGCGCATCATCCTCGACCTTTCCCATGTTGATTTCATCGATTCAAGCGGTCTCGGCGCCATCGTATCAAGCCTCAAAACAATGGGCCCCGACGGCAGTCTCGTCCTCTGCGGCATCAGGGAGACCGTTATGGGGCTCTTCAAGCTTACGAGGATGAACCGGGTGTTCCAGATCTTCACCGACGAGTCCGAAGCGATCGAGGCGCTCTCGAAATAACATGCCCGAACAGGCGTCAACGAAAACGATCACTTTTCTTGTCGACAGCAAGTTGAAGAATGTTTCTCTTGCCGGCGTCGCTATTCGCGGCATATGCGGCTATCTTTCGCTCAGCGAGGTCGATGCCTATTATCTCGAACTCTGTGTCGTCGAAGCGGTGAACAACGCCATCACCCATGCCTACGATGGCAAGGAAGGGCACGCGGTGGAGGTCAACATAACCTATTCGACTGAGGAGATCGTCCTCAATATCACCGACAGAGGAAAGAAGATGTCCCTTTACCACCCCCGGTTCCTCGAGTTCAACCCCGAGGACCTGAAGACCCTGCCGGAACACGGACTCGGCCTGTACATCATCAACTCCGTGATGGACGAGGTCATATACACATCGGAAGGCGGCAAGAACACGCTGACAATGCGCAAAAACCTGTATAGTACCTGATTAGCCGCCGGATACCAGAAGGACCTGTCTTTCCCCTGAAACTTTGAACCCGTCCTCTAGCTCCCCAGGCCGTTTTCGATGCTGTAACGGATCAGTTCCGAGTTGTTCCTGAAATTCATCTTTTTGAGAATCCTTGTCCGGTAGGTGCTGACCGTCTTTATGCTGAGGAACAACTCCTCCGATATCTTCTTGATGGAATACCCCGAAGCAATCATCAGCATGACCCTGAATTCCCTTTCTGAAAGGGTACTGTGGAGGGGCACATCGGCGGGGTGCCCTATGACACCGGCCAGTTTTTCAGCAAGAGTTGTGCTAATGTATTTCCTCCCCTGGGATATCCGGCGTATTGCCATGACAAGCTCGTCGGGTGCGCTCTCCTTTGTAAGATAGCCGGACGCACCGGCCTTGAGGACCCTCATCGCATAGTGCTCCTCGGGATGAACGCTGAGTATGAGAACGTTCGAATCGGGTTTCTGCAGTTTGAGTTCCCGAAGGACATCAAGGCCGCTCTTGATGGGCATTGAAATATCGAGGATAACGATGTCGAAGGATCCGGCCACGGCTTTATTGAGGGCCTCCTGACCGTCGCTCGCTTCATCGACGACCACCAGGTCGGGAACGTCGGAAACGATCTGTTTCAATCCCTCCCGGACGATGAAATGATCGTCGGCGATCAGGATCCGGACCATGACCGCCTCCGGCAATACTCGTAAAGGACCTGCATTGTATGGGCCTCCATTCTGTTCATATCACTGATGCTCATCAAAGACCCGCCACACGTTTTAATGTCCGGGCGGTGTGTGTGCCATTTAGAAGTATATCATCATTGACCTCAAATATCTTAAGGATGGTGCCAGGCTTAGAACAATGATGGAATAGAGATAGCGAAGCCCCTGAATGCTTAAAAGAAACAGTCGGGGGGGATGACTTTTGTCTCTTTCGTGTTCTTGGAAGCTAACCTTGATAAATAAACGGCAGCACTTTGTTGCGCAAGCTCGAAAGGGGCTTCGCTATAGGAAGTCACGCATATGACGGGATTATGATAGGCGACAATCATAAGATGTGTAATTATAACAGAGTCCTCTCAAATACCGATATGTAATTTATGGCTAGATAATATAGATACGCTTTATATATAATACGAGCTAACCAAGTGATATTAAAAACGCTCTAAGATTCAGCTTCTTGCCATTAAGATTCAGCTTGCTCCTGATATTGTTGCGATGGGTATCGATAGTCCCCGTTGAGACCTTCATGATCTCAGCTATCTCCTTCGAGGTTTTGCCAGCCTTGATGAGATTTGCCACCTGGATCTCTGTCGGGGTGAAATTGGAGTACTTCATAGACATCTTTTGCAGGAAGGGGGAAAGTATGTCGTTGAGATTCCGCTCCACGATATCCACGTAGGAGGCCTGCCCCGGGTCGAGCCGCCCTTTTCTCATCTTGTCGATATAGGGGAGGACCAACGCCTTGACGTTGGCTATCAGCTTTTCCTCAAGTTCCTTCTTGTCGTCTTCCCGATGCTTGAGGAGCACCTTCAGCGCGGTATTCGCCTCCTGGAGGCGGCTCGATTCTATCTTCAGTTCCACCTCCCTTTTTTTCAGCGACTCCTCCGTTATCTTCCGGCCGCTGATGTCCTGTAATATGGCGCAGATATACCCTTCCCCCTCATATTCCATGTAGTTGCCGGCAATCTCCACGGGAAAGAGCTTTCCCCCCCTCGTCCGGAAGATGGCTTCGACGCTCTCCGACGTGCGATTGTTGATCCCCCTGCTGTTGTCTATCCACGTTTCCTCGCCACAGTTCGCATCCAGTTCAAAGATCTTCCTTTCCTTCAGCTCTTCCCTGGTATAGCCGAGGAGCCTGCAGATCTCGTCGTTCCCGTATATTATCTCGCCATCATCAGATATCCACAGGATGCCTACCGCCGCCCGGTCAACGGCGAACTGGGTGAATTTCAGCGCCGCCCCGGCCTTTCTTATCTCCGTGACGTCGTTGGCGAAAAAGATCCTGTAGTTCCTGCCGGGAAACTGGAGGGCGTGACCCGTTATCTCCACGTCGACAATGGTACCGTCTCTCTTCCGGTGCCTCCAGGGCACCCGCTCCTGAGAAGGGTCGGGTTTCGACAGGTGGGCGAGAAGAGACGGGACATCCTCGTCGGGTTTCAGGTCCTTGAGGGTCATGCCCAGGAGTTCCTCCCGTGAATACCCGTAGCTTCGAACGGCGAAGGTATTGACGTCCACTATTTTCAGGGTCTCGAAATCATAGACGAACGTCGGGAAGGGGATATTGTCAAACATGTTCCGGTAGCGCTCTTCGCTGTCCCTGAGTTCCTTTTCCGCCTTCTTCCGTTCCGTTATGTCCCGCCAGACGACATACATGAGCGGCCTCGTCTGCCCGAAGGGGATCGTTGTAAGGGAGATCTCCACCCAGAACTCCCTCCCGTCCACGCTGCGGTGCAGCCACTCGAAACGGCTGCTTCCGTCCTTTATTGCCTTTTCTATTATCCTTGCGCCCTTTTCCCGGGAAAGCTCTCCATCGGGCTGGTATTCCGGTGAGATCTCAAAAGGATGGTATTTGAGGAGCTCCTCTTTTGACGTGCATCCCATGATAAGGACCGCCGATGCATTGCAGTCGATGTAGTTCTTGCCGTCAAATATGAAGATGGGGTCCACGGACTTCTCATAGAGTAACCTCAACTTGGTCTCGTTCTCTTCAAGGTCCTGCCGGGCCCTGGCCAGCTGTGTGATGTCCTCGTAGGCAATGAGGATCTCTCCGGATGCCAGTTGGACAGGCATAAAGTGTATGGTCCTGATTGTCGAGTCCTTGCAGGTGACACGAAAAACCCATGGCTTCTTCTCCCCGGGCCTGAAGAGTTCGAAGTCCTTGACCCACACGTCTATCACGGATCTTCGGTATTCCGGGTCGGGATATGCCTTTTCGAACCACGCCTTTCCGTCCGGGATATCCGAGAGGTCGTAGCCGAACATCTCCCCGAACTTCGGGTTGAGGTACCGATATTCCCCCCGAATGTTGATAAGGGCCAGACCCACGGGTATGTTCTCCGCAAGAATCTTGAAGGTTTCGCCTCTCTCGACAAACATATCTGCTTACTCCCCGCCTGAATGGGCCGGTGGCCGCCTCTGCACCGGCCTCCAGGGAACCTCTCCGGCCTATTCGGGATTGTGGTATTATAGGAACAGTATAGTGTAGTCGGAATTTCCAGTAAACATTTTTCACAGTGCAGAATGCATGATGTAGCGACCCATTCATCCCGCCGACAAGTTAACGTCCCCGGACCGCAGGTTGACATCCACCCAGCACCTGGTGTATGAATTATGCATGATAAACTGGTATTGGATACGTTTTACAGCATTTCTCATCATGGTGATCCTCTGTTTCACCATACCTGCGGTGAGCGTTTATTCCACGCTTCAAAAGCAGAAGCACATCAGGGAGCAGATAGCCCTTCATGTCAAGAATGGCAACGAGGGTCTGGAAAAAAGGGACCTGCGGGCCATCTCCCACGGTGTTTATGAGGCCTCGAAGAAACACGGGATCGATTACAGGCTGATTCTCGCCTTGATGAAGGTGGAATCGAACTTCCGCAGTGACGCTGTTTCCGAGATGGGGGCACGGGGTCTCCTCCAGGTCAAACCGTCCCTCGCGAAATTCATGGTCCGCGACATGGGGATAGAGTGGAAGGGCAACAAGACCCTTGACGATCCCGGGAACAACATACGTATAGGCACCCGCTTCCTTTCAGAACTTGTCCATCGTTTCTATTATGTTACCACGGCGCTTCGCGCCTACAACATGGGACCCGAGAGGACCGTGGGCCTTCCCCCGGAGAAGATGACCTCTCCCAGGGGCTTTCCCGGGCTCGTACTGCGGGAATATGACAGGAACATAGTGATACTGCCCGATCCCTGAACAAGAATTATCCGGTGCACCCTTCCGTGAGCGATCCCCAGAACGATAGAGCCGACGATGCCCATGACGGTTGCTTGTACATAACCGGCAGAGCGGGCTCCTTTGTCTCATTCCTCGTCGCTCACAGGAAGGGCAGGACACTGGTCCTGTACGAGGATGACAATTCGGCGGATCTCCTGAGGGAGGAGATCGCCTATTACGGCAACAGAGAGGTGGCCTTCTTCCCGCCCTGGGAGATGCGTTTTTTCGAGCAAGAAGATGACCTGAAGCGCGGCGGGTTTCTCTATCGTCTCGCAACGGACGACACCTTCATAGGGCTCTTTCCCGTTGCCTCAATGTCCCGCCCACTGCCCGCCCCCGAAAGCGTTTCCGATGATATCATGACCATACACGTGGGCGATGCCGTCTTTATGGAAGACATTCACGACAACCTTGACAGGAAAGGTTTTGAACTTGCTCCCCTCGTGCGCGAGGCCGGCCAGTACGCGAAACGGGGCAGCATCATCGATTTTTTTTCACCCGCCTCGGACAAACCCGTGCGTTGCGAGTTCATAGGCGACCAGATACTCTCCCTGAGATATTTCAACCCCCTTTCCCAGAGGTCGGACAAAGAGCTCACCCATTGCGACATAACGTCCATCATAAAGAGGGATGACGCCGGCCCGTCCACCATCATGGATTATCTTGACGGGCCCCTTACACTCGTTCATCCCGGTGCCTCCTGCATCGACCAGGCCCTCGATGGGGCCGATCCGACGATCAGACAGGGCTGGATAAGACTTCTGCGCGAGACGCCGCAGATCGACCTTTCGGGCATCGTGGGCCCCGGAGAGGAGCAAAGGATACTCAAAGCGGTGTCGAACGATGACTTGAGACAGCTCTTCCTCCTCCACAAGACAGAGATATTTCACATACTCCGGGAGAAGCTGCAAAAAGAATGGTCCCACTATCCCTTTGTTTACCTCTTTGCCAATACAGGGCATCAGGCAAAGAGGCTCCAGGAGATATTCGAGAACTACGGCCTTGTTTTGCCCGTCCTCCCCGGGATATCCTACCCGAAACGATCCAGGGAATGGGGAATCATCGAGGGCCCCATACGCAGGGGCTTCAGGACGGACGACATCATCGTCCTCACGGAAGATGATATAGCCGGGCCCAAGAAAAGGGTCGTCAAAAAACAGTGGGGGAGTCGCGATGAGTTTCTTGCGTCCTTCAAGGACCTCACCCCGGGCGAACTTGTTGTCCATGTGGACCACGGCATCGGCGTCTACCGGGGCATCGTTCCCCTGACCGTCAACAGGTTCACGAAAGACTTTCTTCTTATCGAGTACCTCGGCGGGGATAAACTCTACGTTCCTGTCGACGATCTCCACCTGGTACAAAAATTCATCGGCGGCGAGAAATTCAAACCCAAGGTTGACCGGCTGGGTTCCAAATTCTGGATAAACACGAAGAAGCGGGTGCGCAGGCAGATCGAGGACATGGCCGGAGAGCTCCTTGAGATCTATGCGGAAAGACAGATGTCACGGGGTCACAGCTACCCGCCCGAGGACGAGCTCTTCAGGGAAATGGAATCCCGTTTCGAATACGAGGAGACCGAGGGTCAGATCAACGCCATAAACGACGTTCTCGCGGACCTCGGAAGCACACGCCCCATGGACAGGCTCGTCTGCGGCGATGTGGGCTTTGGCAAGACCGAGGTGGCACTGAGGGCTGCTTTCAAGGCCGTCCTTGATGGAAAACAGGTGGCTGTCCTCGTGCCCACCACCGTCCTTGCCCAGCAGCACTTCAAGACCTTCAGCGACCGCTTCTCCGAGTATCCCATTGCCCTCAACATGCTGTCGCGTTTCCGGACGAAGGAACAACAGGCGGAAACGGTGCGGCTCCTCGACAAGGGACAGGTCGACATCATTATCGGCACCCACAGGCTCCTGCAGAAAGATGTGTCCTTCCGCGACCTCGGGCTTGTCATCATCGATGAGGAACACCGCTTCGGGGTGAAACACAAGGAGATGCTCAAGGTCATCAAGAAGACCGTTGACGTCCTCACGCTCAGTGCCACACCCATTCCGAGGACCCTGTATATGGCGACATCCGGCATCAGGGACCTGAGCGTCATCGACACACCCCCCCTCGACCGCCACGCCGTCAGGACCACGGTGGTGAAATTCAACGACGCCGTGCTATCACGAGGGATAAGGAACGAGCTTGAAAGGTCGGGACAGGTCTTCTTTGTTCACAACTTCATACACAACATAGGCGTTGTCCACGACCATCTGGCGAGGATCGTCCCCGAGGCCCGCATTGCCGTCGCCCACGGCCAGATGAGCGGAAGCAGGCTCGAGAAGATAATGGTGGACTTCATCGAGAAGCGCTACGATATCCTCCTTTCGACGAACATCATCGAATCGGGACTCGACATATCGAACGTGAACACCATATTCATCAACAACGCACACAGGATGGGCCTTGCTGACCTGTACCAGCTCAGGGGCAGGGTCGGAAGGAGCACCCGGCAGGCCTACGCCTACCTCCTCGTTCCCAGCGAAGAGAACCTGGCAAAAGACTCCCGCCTGCGGCTCAAGATCATCGAAGAGCTCACCGACCTTGGCTCCGGCTTCCAGATCGCGAACTACGACCTCGAGATACGGGGCGCCGGCAACCTCGTGGGCAAAGAGCAATCGGGCAATGTCAATCTCGTCGGTTTCGAGCTTTATTGCGACATGCTCGAAGAGACCATGAACAAGCTCAAGAACAGAGACGTCATCCCCGAGGAAGAGGTCAACACGGAAATGAATATCCCCGTGAACGCATTCATACCCGACGCCTATATCCAGGACGCCACCCAAAAGCTCCTCATGTATAAGCGCCTCTCCCGCGTTCGTCACGAGGAGGAGCTCCGGGAACTGGAAAGCGAGCTCAAGGATCGCTACGGCACCCTGCCCTCTCCACTGACGAACCTCCTGGAGGTCATCTCCCTCAAGTCCCTCCTGGCAAGTCTCAAGGTTCGCAGGATCGAACAGACCAACAGGCAGGTAATTCTCCATGTCACGGAGCGAACCCCCCTTGATATGAAACGGCTCCTCGCTCTGGCCACTGACAGCGGCAGGGGGATCAAACTCCTTCCCGACGGACGGATCGTCATCCGCTCCGATCTTCATGAGGGGGAACTCATGAATTTCATAAGAAATATATTGATGGAGATCGCGCCCCTGTGATATAAGAGTTCGTTAAGGGCTAATTTCATCGCCGTCTTGTGTAATCGGGTTATCCCGGTCAAAATACTATCGGTGAGATAAGTTGATATATGCTGCAAAATCGAGAAGGGTGGAAGAGGTGGAGAATGAAAAATGCGGTAATCTGCCTGTGTTTGGCGCTATGTCTCTTTGCGTGCGATAAAAAAGACGATAGCAAGGTGCTCGTCACCATAAACAATGATAAGATCACCACGAGTGAGTTCAACAAGGAACTCGACAAGATACCTATGAACATGAAGATGATGGTCGCCTCCGAAAGCGGCAAGAGAACCTACCTCGACAGGCTGATCATAAAGAAACTCCTCCTGGCGGAGGCCCAGAAGGGCAATATCGAAAAGGACAAGGAGTTCGAGAACAGGCTGGCAGAGATCAGAGAACAACTCATTATAGAGTCGCTCCTCAAGAAGAAGCTCACCGCCGGCGCAAACATCACCGAGGAAAGCCTCCGGAAGTACTACGAAAAGAACAAGGAAAAATTCCGGAAAGACCGGGAGATCAACACCCGCCATATCCTCCTGAAGTCCGAGGATGAGGCGAGACAGGTGAGAGATAAACTGCAGGCCGGTGAGGATTTCAGCGAGCTCGCCAGAAGGTATTCCATCGACCCCAATGCCAAGACAACGGGAGGCGAGGTCGGTTTCCATCCCAAAGGCACCCTTTTGCCCGAGTACGAGGCAGCGGCATTCAAGCTTTCCAAGGTGGGCCAGACGAGCGGCATCGTCAAAACCCAGTTCGGCTATCACATAATACGGCTCGAGGGGACAAGACCGCCAGCGTACGTCCCGTTCGAAGAGGTAAAGGATTTCATCAAGCAGCAGCTCGTTCAGGACACCCAGAAGGAAGTGCTCGACAAGTACATCGAGGAATTGAAGAAAAAGGCCAAGATCACCATCAACGAAGACCTTTTGAAGGATCAGGCTCCAACGGGTGCTGCAAAACCCGAAGCGACAACTGCAAAACCTGAAGTTAAGGAGACCCCATCAAGCAAGCCTGCGGGATCCAAGACAGGGACGGCAACCCCGTCAGGCAAGGAAACGGTACCAAAGAGCAAATGAAACTCATACCACGACTCATCATCGCTGCAGCCCTTATCACCCTGACCGGTCTTGGCGCCCAGGCCGAGGTCATCGACCGGGTCATCGCCATCATTAACGACGACATCGTCACCCTCAAGGATTTCGAGGCCTTCGTCAAGATCGAGAAACGAACGAAATTCACTTCTATCGACGAGTATTTCAGAAACCTGCAGATGAAGGATAGGCTCGAGACCTACGTAGAGGGCATCCTCATCAAACAACAGGCAAAGAAAATGGGGATCGTCGTGACGGACAGCGAAGTGGCGGCTTTCGTCGAAGGCATCAAAAAACAGAATCTCATCACCGACGCCGAGTTGAAGGAACAGTTGAGAAAGGACAATGTCACCTACGTGCAGTTCACGGAGGGTATCAGGCTGAACATCCTCAGGACCAGGCTCCTCATACGCGTGGTCTCCACGGAGATCAAGATAACGGAACAGAGCCTGAGGAATTACTACGACAGCCATCAGGACCTTTTTCGCGAGGAGGAGTTCCATCTCCAGCAAATATATATCTCCGGTCAGCACCCGGACATCCGGGAACGGGCGGATAAGGCATATACGCAGTTGACGTCGGGAACACCCTTTGCGGATGTGGCCCGCAGCCTCTCTGATGATCCTTCCGCCAAGCAGGGAGGGGATATCGGTTTCGTAAAGAGAAGCGACCTTCTGCCCACCCTGAGGGAGTCCTTGAGAAATCTCGCCCCGGGGTCTTTCACCATGGTCGTCCCCACGCAATACGGCCTGCACATACTGAAGCTCATCGATGTTAAGAAGGCCGACGTCCTCCCATACGAGGCCGTCAAGAAGGTCATCAACGAACGCATGGTCATGGAGGAATCGAACAAGCGTTACCGTGACTATATGGACAAGCTTAAGAAGACCTCCTATATTGAGGTCAAGATCTAGGTTTCCCAACGCATGACTGGAAAATTGTCTCCAACAGCCTGCAGATCATATACGTCATGAAGGACCTGCGGGAAAGGGCTCCTCGATCATGGACCGCATAGCCGTTACCATGGGCGACCCTGCCGGCATAGGCGCCGAGATCATATTGAGCTCGCTTTCCCGCCTTGCCCTGCGAAGCATACCTGTGGTCATCGGAGACATCACGGTTCTAGACGCGCTTTGGGCCAGGCTGCCTTCCCTGCCGCGGCCTTCCTTCGCGGCGGCGGGACGGGGTGCTTTCGGGGATGTTGAATTCATCGACCTCGGGCTCATCGATACCGTTGTGCCCGGCAGGTCGAACGGCAGCTGCGGCAGAGCCTCATACGGATATATCGAGGAGGCGTTGAAGCGTGTATTCACCGGCGACGTGTCGGCCATTGTCACCTGTCCCATAGCCAAATCCTCGCTCCGTCTCGGCGGCATTCCCTTTCCGGGTCATACTGAGCTTCTCGCCCATGCGGCAGGAGTGGACAGTTACATCATGATGCTCGCAAACCCGAGGATAAGGGTGAGCCTCGTTACCATCCACATCCCCCTCGCGACCGTGCCGGCTCAGATAACGGAAGAGAAGGTCTTCCGTTCCATAGCCACCACCTCCCTCTCACTTCAGCAGCGCTTCTCGATCAACCGCCCGGCCATCAAGGTGTGCGGCCTCAACCCTCACGCCGGAGAGCAGGGCCTCATCGGGCACGAGGAGGACGGCATCACGCGGGCCATACTCCGGGCTCAGGGAATGGGCATGGATGTATCAGGCCCCTACCCAGCCGATTCCCTCTTTCACAATATCGACTGCGACGCTTACATCGCCATGTATCATGACCAGGGCCTGATACCGGTAAAGACCATCGACTTCAGGAAGACCGTCAATATCACGCTGGGGCTGCCTTTCGTGCGGACATCGCCGGGCCACGGCACCGGCTTCGATATAGCCGGCAAGGGCGTCGCCGATCCCGCGAGCCTCATCGAGGCTTACAGGACCGCAGAGACAATGACGGGCAAGGAATAGCCGCAAAACAGGTCCTGTCAACGAATTTGTTGACACTCACCGCATTTCCATGATAAAAACAGGCCATGCAAAAAACAACGGAGCGTCGTATCATGAATTCAGAATGGGCTTGGTGGTGGCGGACATAGAAGGTGTGAGACCGTAAATGTTCGGCCATGGACGGTTTCGCGCCGTCCATGGCCTTTCTAGTTTTAGGGCCATGGGTTTTCAATAACCTGTGGCCTTTTTTGTGCAGATCAGGACATTCATTAAATGAGGAGGTTGTACGATGAAAAAACAAAGGAGTCTGTCATTACTCACGGCGATCTTCATTTTCGCCGCCGTCTTTCTTGTCAATTCCGGAGGGCAGGCGGCGTCCATCACGCTCAAGTACGCCAACTTCCCGCCCGCGTCCACCTTCCCCTCCGTCCAGATGGAGAGATGGGCCAGGGAGGTCGAAAAGAGAACGGGCGGCAGGGTGAAGGTCCTGACCTTTCCCGGAGGTACCCTCCTGCCGGCGAAGAACATCTTTGACGGCGTAGTCACAGGCATGGCTGATGTCGGTAACTTCGCAATGAGCTACCAGCCGGGAAGGTTTCCCGTCTCCGAGGCCATCGATCTGCCCGTCGGTTTCAAGAACGCCCGGGCATCCAGTATGGCCCTGTTCGACCTTATTCAGAAATATCAGCCCAGGGAATTCGGCAGGGTAAAGGTGATCACCGTCTTCACCTGCCCGCCCGCCGACTTCATGACGAAGGTACCCGTAAGGTCCCTCAGGGAGATCAAGGGAATGGAATTGAGGACCTCGGGGACGGGGACGGATGTGCTCAGGCGAATCGGCGCGATGCCCGTAGGAATGCCCCAATCCGAGGCCCCCGAGGCCATCCAGAAAGGGATAGTCCAGGGAAACGTCTCCTCCATGGAGATACTGAAGGACTTTAACTTCTCTTCATACCTTCCTTATGCGACAGAGGCCAACCTTTTTGTCGTGTCCTTTGCCGTCGTCATGAACAAGGAGAGATGGGACTCCCTTCCTGACGATGTGAAGAAGGTCATCGACGGCCTTGCAAGGGAGCAGGCGGAATGGACCGGAGCCTATGTGGACAACCATGTCAGAGAGGCCCTCGAATGGTCGAAGAAGAAATACAACCATGAGGTCATCCGATTGTCCGTCGCCGATCAGAAGGAGATAGCGCGGGTCACCAAACCGATGATCGACGATTACATCAGGAAGGTCACATCCCGGGGACTGCCCGGTAAAGAGATAATGAGGGACGTATACGCCCTGAAGCAGAAGTATGAGAAGAAGTACAAATGCTCCTCTACACTTCTTCCCCGCTGAGGATCTTGTAGATCTCTTTGTATCTTTCCGACGTTTTCTTCGCTACCTCCGGGGGGAGTTCAGGGCCGGGGTAGGTCTTCGGCCAGTCGAGGGTGTTGAGATAGTCGCGAACTATCTGTTTGTCGTAGCTGTCCTGAGACTTGCCGGGGGCATAATCCTTGAGCGACCAGAAACGGGACGAATCGGGGGTAAGCACCTCGTCTATAAGGAATACATTGCCTTCGATGACGCCGAACTCAAACTTGGTATCGGCGACTATGATGCCCCTTTTCTCCCCTATGTCCCGCGCCTTTTCGTAGATGGCGATGCTCGTGTCGCGCACCTTCTTCGCGTAATCGTCGCCTATGATCTTCATCGCCTCTTCAAAGGAGATGTTGAGATCGTGTCCTTCGTCGGCCTTCGTTGAGGGCGTGAAGACGGGTTTTGCAAGCTTCGAGGACTCCTTGAGCCCTCCGGGGAGGCTGATTCCGCACACTGTTCCCGACTTTTTGTATTCGTTCCAGCCGGAACCCGCAAGATATCCCCTGACGACGCACTCGACGGGCAGAACCTTCGCCTTCCTGACGAGCATGCTCCTGTCCCTGAGCGCCTCGGCGTATCTCTCCAGGGCCGCTGGATATCTATCCACATCCGTCTCTATGATATGGTTGGGGACGACATCCTCCATCTGCCTGAACCAGAAAAGGGAGAGTTTCGTGAGGATCTTTCCCTTGTCCTCTATGCCCGTGGGAAGGACAACGTCAAAGGCCGAAAGCCTGTCTGTGGCCACGATGAGCAATTGATCGCCCAGATCGTAAATGTCGCGAACCTTGCCCTTCTTCGGTGTTCCCAGGGTCTCAAAGTTTGTGTCCCGCAGTATGCCAGTCATATTCACTCTCCGTTATACTTTTGAAAATTCGCTCTTCGCCGCGTTGCAGATCGGACAGGTGAACGTGTCCGGAAGGTCCTCGAACCGGGTTCCCGGAGCGATGCCTATCTGGGGAACACCCTCGGCCGGATCGTAGACCCAACCGCAGGCATTGCAGACGTACTTGCCTGAATCCACGGGCGACACGGGCCGCGCGTCTTCCTGCACATATGTGGGAGCCGTCTTCGGCGATTTTCCGCCCTTGACCGTATGATAGTATGCGTAGGTCATCGGCTCGGCGTCGCTCAGAAGATCGCAATCGATCACCTTGCCTATGAATATCGTATGACTGCCCACGTCGGTCATGTTCAGGACCTCGCACTCGAGGAAACCGACGGTGCTGTCGAGGACGATGGGCGCGCCTGTTCCGCCCGGCCTGTGACCGGTGTCCGCAAATTTGTCAATGTCCCTGCCGGACTTGAAACCGAATTTGCCGATAAGCGTCATGGGAGCGTATTTCGAAAGGATCGAGACGGTGAACACCTTACTTGACGATATATAATCATGGGTCAGGTTCTGCTTGTTGATACTGATGGCCATCGTCGGCGGATCCGACGTGATCTGAAAGGCCGTGTTGGCTATCTGCCCGTTCAGTTTCCCATCTTTCGTCGAACTGATAATGTAGACACCGTAGCAAATCTTCTGAATAGCCTTGAGATTCATTCCCTCCTCCTCCTTCGAACACGACTTGTGGTTCAGTAGAATTCCTTCAGAGATGCAGACAGCTTTTCCTTCAGCTCCTGCCACCTGGCCAACCTGTCCACGAGAGGCGCTCCGCTTATGACAGGAATTCTCTTCTCCAGGCATGGGCGATCATTTCTGTATATCACGCCGAGAGGTATCCTGTCACCCCACTCCAGCGCCTTTGCAAAGGCCTTCACCCTGTCCCGGGGATCGTGTTCGTCTCCCATGCGATAGACCCTATTCCCATACCATTCATATGTATTGACCTTGTTCAGGGAAACGCAGGGCTGGAGTATGTCGACAAGGGAAAACCCGTCATAGTTGAAAGCCAACCGGATGAGCTCTTTGAGATGTTCATGGTCGCCCGCATAACCCCTCGCCACAAAACCGCAATCCAAAGCCACCGCCATCGCCATTGGGTTGAACTGCTCCGAAAGGACACCGAAAGGCTGGTTCTTGGTTACCATGCCCTCCATGCTCGTGGGCGAGGCCTGCCCCTTTGTGAGTCCGTAGATCTGGTTGTCGTGAACGAAGAGCTTCACGCCGATGTTGCGCCTCATGGTATGAAGAAGGTGGTTTCCCCCCTCGCCGTACATATCGCCGTCTCCGCCGACGGCCACGACGAGCATCCTATGATTGGCAAGCTTTATCCCCGTTGCAACGGGAAGCGCCCTTCCGTGAAGCCCGTTGAAGGTATTGCAGCGGATGTAGTGAGGAAACTTGCCCGCCTGTCCTATACCCGACACGATGCAAAACTGGTGGGGTTCGATACCTTCGGCTTCAAGGGCCTCCTTGAAGGCCTTCAAAATGGAATAATTTCCGCACCCCGGGCACCAGGCCGGTACTTCCCCCAGATATCTGTCAAGTCCTTCCACTGAGCTCCTCCAGGAGTTCCTCGACCAGGAACGGTCTCCCATCGTACCGCAGGATCATGTCCGTGACCCCGTAACCCGTCTGGTCCTTCAGCAACCGGGCGAACTGACCCGTCGCGTTGTTCTCTATGGAGATCGTTCTCCTTGCCCTCTTAAGCACCTCCAGATGATCCTTCAGGCGGGGAAAGGGGAATATCTCGCTGAAATGAAGCATCGCCATCTTCTTTTCGGCCATGAGTTCCACTGCTTCCCTGACAACACCGTATGTCGAACCCCATGATACCAGGACGGTTTCTGGCTCCTCTGAGCCGAGGAACAAGGGGGGGGATATCTCATCCCTGATAGCGTCGACCTTCAGGAAGAGCCGTTTCTCCACCATCTTTTTCCGCGTCTCTGCATCCTCGATGATATGCCCCGCCTCGCCGTGCTCATCGCTATCAGTGACAACGACGTGCCTGGTTTTCCCTGGTATCCCGAAAGGCGACACACCCGTGGATGTGAAAGCGTGTCTTCTGTATCCATCGAAACCATCAAGCTCCTCGGCTGCGGCGCGGTAGTCGTGCATCGGGAGATCATCGACTGAAAAACTCTCCATCGTCCATTGCGTGTCGGAAAGATATTGATCGGTCATCACAAATACGGGGACCTGGTATTTCTGGGAAAGGTCGAATGCCTTCGCAGTCAGGGACAAGGCCTGCCGCGGATCACCCGGCGCGAATATGACGCGGGGGAATTCACCATGACCGGCGTTGAGGGCAAAGAGGAGATCGGCCTGTTCGGTCTTCGTCGGCAGTCCTGTCGCAGGACCTGGTCTCTGGGCGAGGGCGATAACGATGGGAGTCTCCGTCATGGCGGCAAGGGAAAGACCCTCCGTCATGAGAGCAAAACCACCCCCCGATGTTCCCGTCATTGACCGGACCCCGGCAAATGAAGCCCCGAGCGCCATATTGATGGCGGCTATCTCGTCTTCCGCCTGTTCGACAACCATCCCGTATTCCTTCGCCTTTGAACTGAGAAAAAGCATGATGCCAGTGGAGGGTGTCATGGGATAGGCACTGTAAAATCCGCAGCCCCCCGCCAGCGCCCCGAAACCGATGGCATCATTGGCGCCGACAAGCATCCTGGGGGTGCCCGTGGAATGAAGGGTAAAGGCACAGCGCCCGCAATTCTTCACTGCATGCTCGTAGCCGGCTATGGCGGCCAGCCTGTTCTGTTCCCGTGTCCCATCGTCCTTCTTCTTCAACAAGCCTTTGATGATCTCGAAAAGGGGATCCAGGGGAAAGCCCAGCATGCCCAGAATGGTCCCGGTAGCCACCGTATTGGCTGCTATCCGCTCTGCGCCCATGTCCGCGGCGAGCTTTGCAAAAGGGACATCAAAGAATTGAGGCCCCTTGAAACTCTCCTTCAACAATAACGAGTCATAGACGATGATGCCCTGTCCGGCGACCTCGCGTTCATGAAGCGTGATCGACGCCCTGTCGAAGGCAACAAGGATATCAAGGTCTCTGCGGGGCGCATAGACGGGCTGATCGGCCAGGCGTATCTGGTAGAAGTTGTGCCCGCCGCGGATCCGTGATTCGTAATCCTGATTGGTAAAGACGTGGTATCCCAGCCTCGACAGCACCTTTGCAAGGGCATCGCCTATCGTCTGTATCCCCTGCCCCGCCTCCCCGCCTATCTTTATGGTATAATCCATTTCCCTTCCAAACCATCATTATAGAGGGTTGACCGGTAAATATCAACTGCTGTGCCCCCTAATGGGTTGGAAGCGCCTTGCAAACGTGGTATAAGGTGGAAGGCGCACATTAAGGAACTTATGAGAAAAAGGAAAAAGGAGACCCAGCCCATCACCGACGCCCAGGTCCTCAGGGCGCTTTCCGGTGCACGGCGTCCCGTCGGCATCGAAGAACTCGAAATCGCCTTCAGGCGCGCACGGCCGAACCGCCGGGAACTGTTGCGGATCCTCGGCACCCTCATTGCAAAGGGCCGGGTGATAGAACTGAGGAACAAGAGGTTCGGGCTGACGAAGGAAATGGACCTCGTTTCCGGGACACTATGGTGCACCCGGAGCGGCAACGGTTTTGTCATACCCGACGCCGAAGGGACCAAGGACGTCTTCGTATCGTCCCGCAATTTCAATAACGCCGTCCACGGCGATCGTGTCACCGTGAGGCTCGACCACTATTCACGGGGCAAGCCGGAAGGTAAGGTCATACGTATAACTCAGCGTAAATCCAACAATATCATAGGGTTTACTAAATTCCATGATAAACGTCTTTATGTAATACCAGAAGATTACCGATATAACACTGAATATTTTGTTCCCACGCCAAACAAGGATATCGGGGACGGTGAACTGGTCGTCGCTGAAGTTACCGCCTTCCCCGGCGAGAAAATAGAGCCGGAGTGCAGGATCCAGAAGGTCCTTGGCGACCTGACAAGTGTCGCGGCCGTCGGAAGGTTCATCGAATACAAGCATTCCCTTTCCCGGCGCTTTGCAAGACTCGTTGAGGAAGAGGCACGCGAAGCGGTGACGACCCTCACATCGCGGGGGCGGGAAGATCAACGAGATCTCAGGTTCGTCACTATCGATGGGAAGAACGCCCGGGACTTCGACGACGCCGTAGCCATCGAGCGAAGGGCTGCGGGTTTCATTCTCCATGTGGCCATCGCCGATGTCTCTCATTACGTGAAGGCGGGCTCAGCCCTTGACCAGGAGGCCTATAAGCGCGGTACGAGCGTCTATTTTCCCGACAGGGTCCTTCCCATGCTGCCGAAGATGCTCTCCAACGGCATATGCAGCCTCAATCCTCTCGAAGATAGGTACACGGTCACCGCAACACTTGAGTTCAACAGAGACGGCGCGGTCACAAACGCCTCCTTTCATCCCTCGATCATACGAAGCGTCATGCGCCTGACCTACGAGGCCGTCGAAAAGGCCGTCGTGGGCAACGACGGAAGAACCCGGCGCAAACTCAAGACCTGCCTTGCAGACCTTACCGACATGGCCGAGCTTGCGGGGCTCATCACCTGCGCGCGCGAGAAAAGGGGCAGCATCGATTTCGACCTTCCCGAACCAGAGGTCACTCTCGACATCAAGGGAGGTATCAGCCAGATCATTCGGGCACAGCGCCTTTATTCGCACCGCATCATTGAGGAGTTCATGATAGCGGCGAACGAGGCGGTCGCACGCTATTTTGAGTCACGGGGCATCCCGGCTCTTTTCAGGATCCACGAGGCCCCTGAAATGGACAAGCTCCGCGACTTCGAACGACTCCTTCAGGGCCTGGGGATCGGGTACAAGAAGACCGCTTCTTCCCGCGCCCTGCAGGAAGTGCTCAACAATGTCTGCGATACCAAGTACGAGTTCATAGTCAACCGGGTCCTCCTGCGCTCGATGAAGCAGGCCCGTTACTTCGCCCATAACCGGGGTCATTACGGCCTTGCATCGGAGAGCTATCTCCATTTCACATCTCCCATACGCAGGTATCCCGACCTTGTCTGTCACAGGATATTGAAAGGCGCCCTTGCGGGCAGACCGCCCGCCTATAACGAGGAGGAACTGGCCGAGATGGCCACTCGCCTCTCGGAAAGGGAGCGTCTCGTAATGGATGCCGAGCGTGAGCTTGAAGACAGGGTCCGCATCCTTTATATGAAAGACAGGGTCGGAGAGGTCTTCGAGGGCATCATCTCCCACGTCACTTCCTTCGGGTTCTTCGTAGAGCTTTCGGAGGTGTTCGTGGAGGGTCTCGTTCTCGTTTCAAGCCTCAGTGACGACTATTACCACTTCGAGGAAGACCGTTTCAGGATAACGGGGGGCAGGACCAGGAAGAGCTATCGTGTCGGTGATGCCGTAACGATCAAGGTAGTCCTGGCTGATGTGACCTCCAACAGGCTCCATTTCGAGGTTGCCGCCGCCGGGAGTATGTGACAGAAAAAGCTTAATACAATTCAGGTTTTGATGATACGATAGTTGAGATAACACCATCCTTGGAAAAGCAGATGCCCGCGGAGGATACAACGAGACCCTCAAAGCATGCAGGGAGCCGCCCCGGACGGCGCGGCAAAGAAGCCTCCAATAAATCGGGTATGGGGAAAGGCCGGCCTTCAAGGGCAACACAGGTCGGCTTCGCCGATCTTCTGGATCTAAAGGATATAGAGGACCTCCAGAGGACCTTCGCGGAAGCCTTTGGTGTCGCTTCGGTCCTTCTCGACCGCTCGGGCAGGCCGCTCACCGAATATGTCGGTTTCAGCACCGTTTTGAACACCCTTGCCAGAAATGACGGCCTGACCTTCCTCACCTGCATGGGCCCTTCTCTTACCAGCACGCATATGAATGGCCCGGAACCAGTCATAGAGCAATGCCCGCGATGCGGACTCCTTTATGGGATCGTTCCTATCACCGCCGGCAGGCACCGCCTCGCAAGCTGGCTTGTAGGACAGGTACTGGACACCAACGCCGACATGGAAGCGCTTCTCGCCGCAGCGGAAGCCGCGGGAGTGGACCGCAGGGGATATCGCCGCGCCCTTGCGGATGTCCCCCGCATGACACGGGGAAAGTTCGAAAAGATATGCCGTTCCATTTCCCTCATGGCCAAGCAGCTTTCCCTTCTCGCGGTGCAGAACATTCGACAGGCCCGCGACATTATTGCCCGGGAAAAGGTGCAGGAAGCATTGCGGGCGGGCGAACTGAGATACCGCCAGATGTTCAACAAAGACCCCTTCCCCTCCCTTGTCTACGACCTCGAGACCCTTGAGATAGTCGATGTCAACGACACCGCCCTCAGGAACTACGGGTACAGCCGCGAGGAATTTCTCTCCATGACCCTCATGGACCTCGTCGCGTCGCAGGAGATCCCCGCACTTCTCGATATACTTGCAAAACCGACCGAGAATCGATGCGCTGCTCCTTCGTGCCACGTGAAGAAGGACGGTACGGTCATGGACGTTGAGGTCACGGGGAGCCTGCTGGATTTCCCCGGAAAGCAATACCGCATCATCACCGCAATCGACGTGACGGGGCGCAAGAAAACGGAGGAACGGCTCAACTTCACGCAGGCGGTCGTGGATCGCGTCGTCGACTGCATCTTCTGGCTGGACAAGGATGCCCGCATCATCTACGTAAACGAGGCTGCATGCAGGACGACAGGATATTCCCGCGAGGAACTCCTGTCAATGACCATCTATGACATTGATCCCCATCTCACGAAGGAGGGCTGGGGCTTACACTGGAAGCAAAAAAAGGCTCTTGGATTCCTGCTTACGGAAGCCTATCACCGCAAGAAGGACGGCAGCGTCTATCCCGTGGAGATCTCCGGCAGCTATTTCTCGTACCGCGGGCAGGAGTACAACTGCACATTCGTCAGGGATATCACGGAGCGTAGAAAAGCGGAGCAACAGCTGCTCCTCACACAATTCACCGTTGATAAGGCAGCCGCCATCATCCTCTGGATAGGCGAGGACGCTCGGATAATGTACAGCAATGATGAGGCCTCCCGCTCTACAGGATATACGCGGGAGGAAATGCTGAACCTCCACCTCCCCGATATCGATCCCGGCTTCCCGTCCGCGGTCTGGAAAGACCATTGGGACAAGGTGAAGGACCAGGGCAGCATTGTCTTCGAATCCCGCCTGAGACGCAGGAACGGTTCTCGCTATCCCGTCGAGATATATGGGAACTACATGGAATACGGGGGCATCGGGTATATCTGCTCCATTATCTTTGACATCACCGAGAGGAAGAACACCGATGAGCTCCTGAAAATGACACGATTTTCGGTAGACCAATCGGCCATACCGACATTCTGGTTGAGCATGGGCGGCAAAGCTTTGCGCGTCAACAAGGCAGCTCTGGATTCCCTTGGCTACACGGAGAAGGAGATCCTCGGCATGAATGTCAGGGCATGGGATGAGGATTTCCCTTACAACCGGTGGAACCGCCAGTTCTGTCCCAATCTCAAGGCAAAACATTCCATGACGATAGAATCTAACTACAGGAGAAAGAACGGGACCAAGTTCCCCGTGGAGCTCAACCTGAATTACATGGAATACCGCGGTAACGAATACATCTTCGCCTTCGCCCACGACATCAGCGAGAGAAAACGGGCGGAAGAGGAACGAGCGAGGCTGCAAGCCCAGCTCCTTCAGTCCCAGAAAATGGAGGCCATCGGCCAGCTCGCCGGCGGCATCGCCCATGATTTCAACAACATCCTCACCGCCGTCATCGGTTACGGCAACCTTCTGGAAATGGAGATGCAGGCAGAAGACCCTCTTCATGCCTACGTCGAGGAGATCCTCGCTTCATCGGAAAAGGCGGTCAGTCTTACACAGAGCCTTCTTGCCTTCAGCAGGAAACAGACGATCGACGTCAAGCATCACGATGTCAACGACATCATCTCCGGGGTCGAGAACCTCCTGAAGAGGCTCCTTTCGGAAGATATAGACCTCAAGATTTCGCTGATGACCCCGGGTATCACCATCATGGCGGACATTACGCAGATCCAGCAGGTCCTCATCAACCTCGCTACCAATGCCCGGGATGCAATGCCCTCGGGCGGGATGCTTTCCATAGAGGCCGGACACGTCCGCCCTGACGACAGTTTTTTCAGGTCCCACCATGGAAAGGGTTCCCTCTACGCGATGATCTCCGTCTCCGATACAGGGACCGGCATGGATCAGCAGACCCGGGAGCGCATCTTCGACCCCTTCTTCACGACCAAAGAGGTTGGGAAAGGCACCGGCCTGGGCCTGTCGATCGTGTACGGCATCGTAAAACAGCATAACGGTTTCATTTCCGCTTATTCCGAAAGAGATGCGGGAAGTACATTCCACATCTACCTGCCCGCCGTCGAGCAAAAGACAGGGGGGCGAAGTCCGAAGCCTTCCCTCGTGAAAAAGGGCAGCGGCACGATCCTCCTCGCCGAGGACAATCCAGAGGTCCGCCGTCTCGCAAGCAACATTCTCACAAAAACGGGATACACAGTCATCGAGGCCGCCGATGGACAACAGGCCATCGACTCTTTCACGGCCCACCAGAACAGCATAGACCTCGTCATCGTCGATGTCGTCATGCCGCGAAGGAATGGCAGGCAAGTGATCGAACACGTCAAGGCATTGAGGCCCGACGCCAAGGTTCTTCTTACGAGCGGGTATGCAAGAGACATACTCTCCGACAAAGGTATAAGCGAGGCAGGGCTCGATTTCCTTGCAAAACCCCTTTCCCCTCATGAATTGCTTCAAAAGATCCAGGAGATGATGAAAGGATAAAAAACGGTTTCAGGTTTCAGAGACAGGACGATCGTTCTGTTCCTTTGCAGGGAGAAAAGCGTTGGATATGGAAACGGACCGGGAGACTTCCTTTGAACTCTCCATGGAATTCGACGGGGAAGACTCCCGGTCCGTTTTTGCCTGAAACCTGAGACTTGAAACCGTCTCTACTCGTTCGCAACCTTTGCGTCCGACAGGTCGGCGAACTCATCACTGGAAAACACCTTTGAGGTATCAAGGATAATAATGAAGCAATCATCCCTTTTTCCCATGCCCTTTATGAAATCGGCCCGCACGTGCGTGCCCATCCTGGGTGCAGGCTCTATGTTGGCCGCCTCGAGTTCGAACACCTCCTGCACGGAGTCAACGAGGGCTCCCATGACGATGTTCTCACTGCCGCAGGTAATCTCCACCACCACTATGCAGGTATTGATAGTCTTTTCCGTCCTGTCCATGTCAAATTTCTGCCTCATGTCCACCACGGGGACAACGCTTCCCCGGAGGTTGATGACACCCCGCATGAAGTCCGGCGCCCTCGGCACCTGGGTAACCCTGGTAAACTCAAGGATTTCCCGGACGTTTGCGACATCTATTGCAAAGACCTCATCGCCCAGTTGAAATGTCAGATACTGCTTTGTACTGTTCATCGATGACATCAGTAAGATCCTCCTCAGTCGTCGCTATGTCCTTTCAAACTCGGTATCGATATCCCTTGAGGCGTCCCGCAGGTCGAGCGCCACACCCTCTTCCTTGCTGTGGCCGTTGTTAGCCTTGCTGATCGCCGGTACATGCTTCGCCAGGGGCTTCTTCACCTGCTCCTGCCGGCCTTTGGCCTTCACCCCTTTACTGTCGATCCTGAAGAACCCGATGATGTCCTGGAGCTGCTCCGCCTGGGATGAGAGCTCCTCCGCGGTGGACGCCATCTCTTCCGTTGCCGACGCGTTCTCCTGGATGACCTGGTCGAGCTGCTGGATGGCCTT
>JAQVWF010000023.1:22123-37883 GCA_028698615.1 Syntrophorhabdaceae bacterium | reverse complement strand
TGTTCTGAGGCACTTTCTGGGTGGACGTCAAAAGCACCTCGATCCTGCTCGTCGTCGTGGTGATGAGGTTCGCCGAGTTCTCTTCGATGCCCTTCTGGATCATTCTCCGGGACACAAGGTAGTTGTAGCTGAAGATGGCCGCAAAGATAGCTGCGCTGCTCAATGTGAAGAAAACGACGAGTTTGAAGGCAATGCCCTTATTTTTGAACATATCCCGTACACGTGAAGGCAAATGCATCGATGTCGGGCACATTCCCTATGAGACCGCCCGCCTTCAATTCATTCCCCACCCTTTCATAATCTTCCCTCTTGAGGACTCCCTGCACACCATCTTTGCCTGGCGGCATGATCACATCTTTCATCCTTTGGAGCATCCATCTCTGATGCACCCTGTTGGCCGGCACGTTGGCCGCGGTCATATAGTTGAGCACGATGTCGATGGCCTCTTCCGGATGATCAAAGGCATAGCGCCAGCCCTCGAGAGAGGCATTGACAAATGCGCATGCCGCGGCAGGGTCCTTCTCCAGCGTCTCTTCCATGATATAGATCCCGTCCTCGGGAAAATTCAGGCCATAGTCGCTGTAGAAGAATGACGTGAGTTCGTCGGCATTGATGCCGGCACTGAGTATCGTATGATATTCGTTGTACCACATTCCCGATGCGGCGTCGACGCCGTCCCGAAGGAAAAGGTTCACGGAGTAGGATTGAGGAACAATCTTCACGGTGACCTTGAATTTTTTGAAGAATGCCGCCGGCTGGATGCGGAACTCGTCACCCCAGAGACCGACCTTCTTCCCTTCGAGGTCCTCCGGCCGTTTAATGCCCCGCGCCTTTTTGGCAATGAGCATGAGGGATGAGCGCTGGACTATCTGCGCAATGTTCACAAGTCTGATGCCGCTGGAGCGTTTCTGGATAGCCGTTGAAAGCCAGATGCTGCCGATGTCGCCCTCGCCCTTTCTGAGGATTTCCGACGACGGCCTGTGGGCCCCTCCGGTGATGAACTCCACCTCCAGGCCGTGTTTCTTGTATATGCCCGTCTCATACGCCACGTAGTAACCGGCGAACTGGGCCTGGGGACTCCATTGCGGAATGAAGGAAAGTTTTTTCAGAGCGGCTTCGCCATGCGCCATGGAAACCATGGCGAAGATGAGAGCAAGGCACGCAAGTGTTCGCGCCGTCGCCTCTCCCCATGGACCGTGCCGTTTGCCCCGCAATGTCATAATCAGCTATTATGATGATTGATAGAGGGCCCGGAGTCAACATAAAAATAACAATCAGATACCTTTAAGAAAGCTTGCGATGTCGCGATAATCCTATGCAGGGAGTAGTGGGACAATGACAACATTGCACCAGCAGAATAACACCGACATCGATCACGCGGACACGATCACAATCGAAGTGAACCACGAAGAGGGGTGCGCATACGTCACCATTCGCGACGCCTCCGTCTATCCCGGCCTGCAGGAGGTCGTGGGCAGGCTGAGGGAATCCGGCCTGTCTTACTGGATCGACGAAGGCGCGATCAAAAAGGAGCTCGCCAGCAAAACGACAGGCACGCCCTTTCGGGCAGCCATTGCGCGGGACGAACAATTCGAAATAAAGGTCGATGCCAACCAGCACTACGCTTCATTGACCCTGAAACAGGGTTACGGCGGCAAGGAAATAAACATGGTGGATATACAGCTCAGGCTCAACGAAATGGGCATCGTCTTCGGGATCGATCTGGAGGGGGCCGCCCGCGCCCTGTCCGAAAAGGTTTACGAGGAACCCATCGCGATCGCCAGGGCAACGGAACCCGTGCACGGGGCAGACGCCACGATCGACTGCCTGTTCCCGCTCGAGTTCAAAATGCAGCCGAAAGAACTGGAGCATAATAAAATTGATTTCAGGGAGCTTACCCTTATCTACGCCGTGGCCGAAGGGGACGTCCTGGCAAGGAAGACACCCCCTACCCCGGGAGAGCCGGGCATGACGATCATGGGCAAGACGGTCCCCGCAAAACCGGGCAAGGATATCACGTTCACAGCCGGCAGAAATTCCATCATCTCCCCCGACGGCATGGAGGTCACAGCCGCCATCGCCGGACAGCCCTTCCTGAAAGGCAGATCGGTCTTTGTCGAGCCGGTCTACAGCATCAAGGGAGACGTCGACTATTCCATCGGCAATGTCAATTTCAAGGGCAGTGTGAAGATCGATGGGAGCGTCGTATCCGGTTTCTCCATCAAGGCAACGGAAAACATCGAGATACGCGGGGTCGTCGAGGATTGCTCCCTGGAGGCCGGAATGGACATTTCCATTAAAGGCGGCATCCTGGGGGCGGACAAAGGCACCGTGAAGGCCGGCAGGGACCTTTCAGCGCTCTTCGTCGAAAACTGTTATGCCGAGGCGGGGCGGAATGTCGTCGTAGGCGACGTCCTCAATTCCGAATTGCTCGCGGGTGACTCCATCGACGTCGCCCTGGGCAAAGGGCGGGTCATCGGCAGCAAGCTGGGCGCACAGAATCTTGCGATCATGAACACCCTGGGATCGGAGATCTCAGGAAACACAGAGGTGTCGGTGGGGTTCGAGCCAAAGACGGTTGCTCGCCTCAAGGAGTTGAGGGAAGCCGCCCAGAAGACCGAATATACCATAGAAGAGATCGGAAAGCACATCTCCACGCTTGAGGAGATGGGCCAAACCGATGGGCTTTCCGATGAAAAGGAAATGCTCTACGGAAGGCTTCTCGCGACATCGGACGAACTGGACCATCAGCTGCAGGAACACAGGGGCCAGATCGAGATGATCGAATCAACGATGACAAAAGCCGCGCGGCCGACGGTCAAGGTAAGGGGAACCTGCTACCCCAATGTCCGGATAAAAATAGGCAAACTTGTCTACGACTGCACCACCGAGTACCACAGCGCCGTCTTCCATGAGGAAAATGAAGAGATCACGGTGAACGTCTACGAGAACAAAGCGTAGAAGACAGTTTCACGTTTCAGACAGAGAAACCGTCTTTAACCTGAAGCCTGAAGCTGTCTTCAAACCAGGTAGGGTTCCCACATCTTTGTGGTCTTCCGCATGTAGTCGGCGGGGAGGCCTTTCAGGATCTGGTTGTGGCCGGGCAGGAGAATGTCGACGTCGAACTTCGAAAGCTTGTTCAGTGAATCCTTCAACTGGGCCGCATCCGCACCGAAGAGGTCGAAACGGCCTATGGCGTAGTCGGCATATATGACATCCCCGGGGATGAGGATCTTCGCTATGGGCTCGTAAAGCGCGATGCCTCCCATGGAATGACCGGGTATGTTGATCACGTCCCACACCATGTTGCCTATCTCCAGTGTCTCGCCGCCTTCGAGCTTGCGGTCCACCTTGAATTTGAAGGCATCGGGAGCAAGACCGAACTGCGTCTGGCACATACCCTTGAACATATCCATGCCGTATACGGCCCGATCGTCCCCCTTTTCCAGTAAGTCCGCCTCCAGCTTATGGACCCACAGCTCGACACCGGGAAATGTCTTCTGGAGCTCTGCGAGGCATCCTATATGATCGAGGTGCGTGTGGGTCATGATGATCCTCTTGACATCCGCCGGCTTGATACCGAGCTTTGCGATGGAAGCAGCCTTGTAGCTCCCCTTTCCCGTAAGCCCCGCATCCACTATGGAGAGGTCCCCGGAAGCAGGGTCTCCGATCACGTAGACATGGGAATCGGGGATAAACTCGTCCTGACCGGGAATGAAAAGAACACCTTTATAGACCTGAGACATGAAAAGCTCCTTTAGATTTTTTCTTCCTTCTTTCTGGATCGCTTGCCGAGCCAGTGGTTGAGCTCGTCGAAATAGACATAGAAGACGGGCGTGATGTAGAGGGTCATGATCTGGGAGAGGAAGAGCCCGCCCACCACCGCAACCCCCATGGGCTGGCGCGCATCGCCTCCGGCTCCGATCCCGAGCGCGATGGGCAGAGTACCGAAGAAGGCCGCCATCGTCGTCATCATTATGGGACGGAAACGCACCAGACACGCCTGATAGATCGATTCCTCGGAATTGAGCCCCTTGCTGCGTTCCTCCTCAAGGGCAAAGTCGACCATCATGATGCCGTTCTTTTTTGCAATGCCGATAAGCATTATTATACCTACCATACCGTACATGTCGAGTTCCATACCAAAAACCCACAGGGTGAGCAGGGCACCGCAGGCGGCAAGCGGCAGGGCGGTGAGAATAGTAATGGGGTGAATGAAACTCTCGTAGAGTACGCCAAGGACCATATAAATGACCAGCACTGTGACAAAGAGGAGGAAGCCCATGCCGGAAAATGACTTTTGAAACTCCTGCGCCGACCCCTGGAAACCGGTGACGATTGACTGGGGAAGGCTGATCTCCTTCGCTATCCTGTTCGTGTCGCTTACCGCCTCACCCACGGAATGTCCCGGAATGAGGTTGAAGGCAATGGTCGCCGAGTTGAGCTGGCCTGTATGGTTCACGTTGACGGGGCCGACGGTCTCCTCTATCGTGGACACGGTCCCGATGGGCACAAGCTTGTTCGCCGTCGATCTTACGTAGAGGTAGGAAAGCGCCGAGGCGTCTTCCTTGAACTGCGGCTGAACCTCGAGGATGACAGAATACTGGTTGAGCTTGCCGTAGATCGTCGACACCTTCCGCGACGCGTATGCCGAGAAAAAGGTGTTCTGGATCTGGTCGAGGCTCAGGCCCAGTGCCGATGCCTTGTCGCGATCGACATTTATAAAGAGTTTCGGCAGGTTGAGCTTGACGTCGGAGTTCACATCCGCAAGCCCTTTGAGCTTGCCCATCCTCTCTTCGAATATCCCGGCATACTTGTACAGCTCCGTCAGGTCCGAGCCCTGAAGGGTAAACTGGTACTCGGCGAGGGCATTCCCCGCGCCTATCTGGATGGGAGGAGGGTTCTGGGGAAAAACGAGGAGGCCCGGGATACTGTTAAGCTTCGGCCGGAGATCGTGAACTATCTCATCTACGGAGCGTTTGCGCTCCTTCATGCTCTTGAGCATTGCGAAGACGATGCCGCTGTTGTACGAGTTGATGCTGGCGATGGAGATAAAGTCCTTCACGTCGGGTTCCGCCTTGAAAAGCTCATTCAACTCGCTCTGGTGGGTCAGCATGTCGTCGTAGGATATCTTGTCGGCAGCCTGGACCCACGCCATCATGAAATTCTGGTCCTGGGCGGGGAGGAAGCCCTTGGGTATTTTCATAAAAAGAAAACCCGAAACGACAAGGACGATCACGGTGACCGCAAGAGCGATCCTGCGGTGCTCCAGCACCCACCGAAGGGTGCGTCCGTAGAAACCGATCATCGCCTGAAAACCCCGTTCCGTAAGAGCGTAAAACGTGCCTTCCTTCTTCTCATGAAAACCCTTGAGAACCCGGCTGCACATCATGGGGGTCAGGGTGACCGAGATGAAGCCGGAGATCAGGATCGCCGAGGCGATGCAGACCGCGAATTCATGGAAGAGCTTGCCCACGATGCCCGGCATGAAAAGGATGGGGATGAAGACGACGACCAGGGACACCGTCATGGACATGATGGTAAACCCTATCTCCCTGGAGCCCGTGAAGGATGCGTCCGCGGCGTTCTCCCCCATCTCCATGTGCCGTACGATGTTCTCGAGGACAACGATGGCGTCGTCGACAACGAGGCCGACGCACAGGACAAGGGCCATCATCGAAAGGTTGTTGAGACTGAAGTTGAGGACGCTCATGACCGCAAAGGTCCCGATAATGGACAGCGGCACGGCCACGTTGGGTATGAGGGTCGACCGGAAGGAACGGAGAAAGACGAAAACAACGAGGAGCACGATGATGATGGTCAGGACAAGGGTGAGCTGGACATCCTGAATGGATTCTTCGATGTATTCAGAGGCATCATAGAGGAGGTGCCACTCCACCGACTCCGGCACCATGGATTTCAAGCGGGGAATGAGTTCCTTCACGCCTTCCGCGACAAGGACGGTATTCGACCCGGGCTGTTTCTTGACGGCAAGGACGATGGCGCGTTCCGTCTTCTGACGCGTCGAGTACCATGCGGCCATCTGTTTGTCCTTCTCGACGCCGCTTATCGCGTCGCCCACGTCCTTCACGCGGACCGGCATGCCGTCCTTGTACGTGATGATGACATCCCTGTACGCCTCACCGACCATGAGCTGCCCGTTGGAATCGATGGTGAAGGACTGAAAGGTCCCGTCAAGGGTGCCTCCGGGGAGGTTGACGTTCGCCGTCTTCACGGCCCGTTCCACATCGTCGATGCCGATGCCCTGCTTGGCCAGCAATTTGGGGTTCACCTGGATACGCGCCGCAAATTTCTGACCGTAAGTGATGACCTGTGAGACACCGTTGACCATGCTGAAGTTCTGGGCGAGGTAGTTCTCGGCGTAATCGTTGAGCTCCGTGAGGGGCATCGTCTCGGAGGCGAGGGCGAAATAAAGTATCGGCTGGTCCGACGGGTTGACCTTGTCATAGGTGGGAGGGCTCGGCATGTTGGTCGGCAGGTCCCCCTGGGCGGCGGCTATCTTGGAGTTCACGTCCTGAGCGCAGGCGTCTATGTTGCGGTCCAGGGTGAACTGGAGAATGATGCTCGTCGATCCCGTATAGCTCTGGGACGACATCGAAGAAAGACCCTGTATTGTCGAGAAGTGTTTCTCGAGAGGCTTCGCCACGTTGGAGGCGATGGTCTCCGGACTTGCGCCGGGAAGGCTCGCAGACACCATTATTGTCGGGAAATCGACGGCCGGGAGGTTATTGATGGGAAGGTTTACGTAGCTGTTGACACCGAAAAAGAGAATGCCGAACATGACCAGTACGGTCATGATGGGCCGCTTGATCCATATGGCTGAGATGTTCACTTTTTACTTTCCCGCCGGAGACGCTTCCGTTTCAGGTGCCTTTGCGTCGGCCTTCTGAGGGGCCGGTTTTGCTGGAACGGGCCGCGGGCCTCCCCCGTTGCCCCCCTGACCCGATGCCAGGGAATCGCGTATCGAAACAGGGAAACCGTTCCTGAGCTTGAAGTGGCCATCGGTGACGACCGTCTCGCCGGCGCTTATTCCCTTTCTCACCACGGTCAGGCCTTGCACCGTCCTGTCCGTCGTCACGACCCGGTATTCGACGGTATTGTCGGCCTTTACCACAAATGCGTACTTCCCTGTCTGGCCGAGCTGTATCGCCCGCTCGGGGACGACCACGGTGTCCTTTTCGGTGGAGAGGGTAAGAACGACGTTGACGAACTGTCCCGGCCACAGGAACCTGTCGGTATTGGGAAAGGTTGCTTTGAGAAGTATCATCCCCGTCTGGGTGTTCACGGTGTTGTCCATGAATGTGAGCTCACCTTCCGGCGGCTCTCCCGTGTAACCGGTGACGATCGCCCTCGCCTTGAGCTTTCCCTCGGCGGAGTATTTCCTGACGGCGGGCAGATCCTTTTCGGGCAGGGAGAAGGCGGCATAGACAGGCGTGATCTGGTTTATCGTCGCGAGCTGGGTATCCACGTCCTTGATCATCCTCCCCTCGAAAACGGCGTAGGCGCCCATGCGGCCGTCGAAGGGGGCGGATATAAAACAGTAAGCCAGACTGAGCCGGGCATCCTGAAGGGAGGCCTTGTCGGCGATAACGAGGGACTCCTGGGCATCGGCGATGGACTGCTTGTTCTCGTAATCGGAAAGGGATACGGCGCCCTTTTCGTAAAGGTACTTGTATCGCTTCGCCTCGTCCCGGGAGAATTTCATCTGCGCCGTGTCCTGCGCGAGCCGCGCCTCGGCCTGACGGACCTTTGCCTGGTACTGATTGGGGTCGAGGGTAAAAAGAGGCTGGCCTTTCTTGACGTCCTGGCCCTCCTTAAAGTGAATCTTCACCAGTTGCCCCGTGACCTGAGCGTAGAGGGGAACGCTGCGGTACCCCTCGATGGTGCCGATCTCCCTGAGTTCCATCGGCATGTCCCTGACGACTGCCTTCGCGGCGGTCACGGCGACCCGTTCCAGCGGCGGGGCCGGCTCCTTTTTCGTCGCCACATACACAATAATGATAATGATGCACAGCACGGCGATACCTGCCGCGATGACCTTCTTCTTCCCCGGCATTGCCCGGAGCCTGCCGATGACTTCCTTTCCCTTCTGTGCACCCATTATCTGCTCCCCATCGCCTTTTCAATGTTGGCCCTGGCGACCTTGTAATCGAAGAGGGCGTTTATATTGGCCAGCTTCGCCTGGCTATAGGTCACGGTGGCGTCGGTGACCTCGAGAGGGGTCGCGAGGCCGGCATCGTAGCGCAGGTTCGCAATCTCGAGATTCTCCGTGGCCTGTCTTATCTGCACGTTCGTGGTATCTATCGTCTGTCTTGCCTTGGCAAGGCCCAGCCAGGCCTGTTTCACATCGAGCATGATCTGGAGCTTCATGGCGCTGATCTTCGCGTCGATGGACTGCTTGTTCGCCTGTGCCTCGGCGACCTTGTTCGTCGTCGATAGCCCGTCAAAAAGATTGACCGACAGCGCGACCCCGGCATACCATCCCTGCCCGAGGGGATACCGGCTTCCGGCGAAATTGTACTGGGCGTTCCCGTTGACCTGCGGATAGTACTCCTGCTTCGCCCGTGCCACGGCCTTTTCAGCGGATTCCCTCTGGGCCTCGAGGGACTTGAGGTCGGGGCGTGCCCGATGAGCCGTCTTCAGGGCATCTTCCAGGGTGATCTCGTATTTCTCGAAGGCAAGGTTGTCGTGGATGGCGTACTCCCCATCGCTGTCGATACCCATGGCGTTGTTGAGGTTCACCCAGGCGACCTTGAGGTCATTCTCGGTGTTGATCAGGGTGAGTCTGGCGTTGGAAAGGTCCAGTTCGGCCTTGGTGACATCGTACTTCGGCTTCTTGCCCGCCTCGAAAAAAACGAAGGCGATGCGGAAGTGCTTCGCGTACTGGTCAACAACCTCGAGATTGACGTCCCGCGAGCGCTTTGCCTTCAAAACCCCATAGTAGGAAGATTTCACGGTGTTGGCAATGGTGTTCAAGCTGTTGTCAACATCGCGGCGAGACGATTCCACGTTGAGCCTGCCGATATTAACGTCCGTCGGCGTTCTCCAGAAATCGAAGAGCATCTGTTTCAAGGTCACATTGGCGACGTTCTGGTTGTACTGGTCAAGGAGCGCCCCGTAATAGGGATCGCGGGTATTGTTCACTTCGAAGTTGCGGGTAAATCCGGCGGAGCCGTCAACCTTCGGGAAAAAACCTGACCGCGCCTGACCGAGCTGGGCCTCGCGCGCCTTCATTGTGTACTGGTAGCCCATTATGGACGGGTTCATCTTAAGGGCGATGTCTATGGCCTTGTCAAGGTCCAGGGGGTCGCCCGGCCTGATGGGTGCATCCTGGGCCAAGAGTACGTTCCCAATCAGTAACAACACTGCTGTGACTGTACAAAGAAGGCATCTTTTCATTTTCAGTTAATTCTCTCGGTGCTGCCGACTGGATCTTTCTCAAGCAGACAATATGCGTTTGGGCAAAGTATATTGTCACATACTAGATAAGTGCATCCACGTTGTCAAGAAAGAGTTTGGACCCCGGAAAAAACGTGATAGAATGGAAGACGGTGTTAAGTTTCCACAAGGAAAAAAGGAGATGCTCATGGACACGCAGCTGAAGGAAAGATTTGTGAGGTTGTGGGAGAAATACTTTCCCGGGGCCTCCCTGCCGGTGGTCTTTTTCTACAGCGACCACGAAGGCGGCGCCAATATCGTAAAAGGCCCAAAGAGCCTTGAAGAGCATCGCTGTGTCATCGCCGATATCGCGAGGACGGCACGCGGCCGGTCGCTCGCCTTCAACATCGATTCCATCGGCTGCGGCGGCGGAAGGAAATACCTGGGATTCACGGAGGTCCTCCGCCCCAACTTCGAGTATTTTCTCTCCTACGGCATACCCGGCGAACTCGAGGGTGAACGATACAAGAAATCCCCTGAACTCGTCGGCGAGGTAATGAAGAATATGCCCAAATTCAGTGCTCCCGCCCGCTACATCGTCTTCAAACGCTGGGACATGATCGAAGAGAACGACAGCCCCGACGTCGTCGTCTTCTTCGCCTCCCCCGACGTGATATCAGGACTCTTCACCCTTGCGAACTTCGACGAGAGCGATCCCGGCGGCGTCTTCTCCCCCTTCGGCGCCGGCTGTTCCACTATCATCACCTATCCCTATCTCGAAAAAGACACCTCCCGTCCAAGATGCGTCCTCGGCATGTTCGACGTCTCGGCCCGCCCCTGCGTCCGTGCAAACACCCTCACCTTCGCCGCACCTTTCAACAGGTTCACGGCGATGGTGGCCAACATGGATGAAAGCTTCCTCACAACGGAAAGCTGGAAAAAGGTGAGAAGGAGAATAAAGGCGTAGACGCGGAGCACCGGCCCATCTGTCCTGCTACTGAACGCCTATATGCAGGAGGAGGATGCGGCGAACCTCTTCTATTGTCTGCGGCTCCGACTGGCAGGAGTGGCCCGAATGGACGACAAGTTCCGAGGCCGCGCCGTCGAGGTGGGCGCTTTCGTACTTGACAACGCCGTCAGTCCACTTAGCTTTCGGGGCGTCGGGATTGCGCACGGAGATGATGGAATGTGCGGGGACTCCCGGCGCTATGGGAATGGAGGAAAATACCTTGATGAAGACACTGACGGGATCCATGTTCGCGGTGCTCCTGGGAACGCCCTCGAGGGTGGACAGATCGACGGCGTCGGGGTTCCGGGTGACTACCTCTTTCATGCCCTCAACCATTCGAAAGGGCAAGGAAATGAATTTGCCGGCAAGCCTCCCTATCCATCCCCCCGCAACATAGCTGCCCCGGTGAGGCGTCGAGATGAATATGACCCTCCGGACAAAGGGGAGCGGCTTATAGAATACACTCCTCCCGAGCATTTCCCGCGTATTGTCCGAAACATCGAGCTTGCCGAAAGGAACATTGCTTGTGGCGTCCCAAAAACGCGTTCCGCTGTCGATGACGGCGAGCTTTGTCAGAAGTCCGCCCTGGCTGTGGCCTATGATGACCATTTCCTTGAGGGCCGGATCCCTGCCATGCGGGTCAAGAGCGCGCACCACCTCTTTGAGGCCCTCCGTCAGGAGCCCCCCTGAATACAGGATCGGGTTCCCCGTGTTGTACGTGAAAGACCAGAACTGGTAGCGGCCCCAGAGACGCCGGTCGTTCTGCAATTCATTGACCATCTCCATCCAGCGGGCCGGGCTTGAGGCGGTTCCATGAATAAAGACCACCGGGATATGCCCCTGCCTGTATGGACTCATGAAAAAAATATTCTCTCGGAACCGGGACTGATCGGGAAAAAACAGGAAATTACCGGAAAAGAAGCCTTTTATCTCCGTCTTGTACACCTCCGACCCTTCGAGGCTGGCCGCCACCGCCGAGGAGGTATCGAATTCAAGAGGCACCGTCCGGCCTTCGACGGTGACTGTTGTTGCGGTATCGGTGGTATAAAGCTCAAGTTTCCCTGTCAGCGAGCCTCTCTTCAGGCCCTCATCGGGATCATCAAATCGTATGAAAGCCGTGACCGCCACCTTTACGTCCGGCGGTACCTTGGCGGTAACAGGATCGGCGTTAACGGAGACGTACTTTGTGGCGGCCACAAGCGCCGCCCCTATCCCGGGCCAACGGTACTCGTTGCGCAGTCCGCGGATGGAAAGCCTCGAGGCATTGACGAAACTTACCAGCCGATACGAACTCCACCGAAACGATCTCGGGTTCACGGAAAGAGTAAACTCCCCGAAGGGCAGCCGGTACGTACCGCCCGTGAGATCGACCTCCAGCCCGTCGGAAGAACTCAGGCCCGCGGCTATTCCCAGGTTATAGATATCAACGGCGGTGCGGAACCTGGGGTCGAAACCGTCGAGGGAACGGGAGAAATCCTTCGGGAAGAGCAGTGTGTACGCATAGATGGCGGATGCAAGATAGTAGGACCTGTCCTCGCTCTGGGAGGCATGAAGAAAAGAAAGCTCCGCCAGCGCAAAGAGCCTGTCCGCTTCATTCTCGATGGAAACGCCCCTGTGTATGGAGGCGATCACCTCCGCCGGATGGCTTTTGAACCTTTGCGCAAGTCCATTGCGGTTCAAGATCTGTGTGGTCGGCGCGCTGAGGGTTGAATGGGTGAGAACATTTGCCGTAAGATTCAGGTATGATTCCTGCCCGTCAAGATAACCAATTCCCACGGGCGTTGCACACCCGGAAAGAACAAGAAGGGCAAGGATGAGGACTATGCAGGCCCGCTTCCTGGTGAGCACGCCGGGGAAAAACGCTCTGCCTTTTCTTGTGTCGTCCCGGTGGGAGATCATACGTTGGGTCATGGTGGTGTTCCCGGTCATAGCATGACGATCAGGAGCCCCTTTCGGCGGCGCCTGATCGTCGTTTCATCCTTTTTTCCTTACGGTTTCTCGACCACGATGGCCACGGCCTCGGTAACCCGCAGATAAATGTCGTCACCTTTCTTGATGTTGTTGAAATTCTTGACGCTCTTATCGACGGTGAAGCTCTTGACCTTGCCTTTCGGCCCCTTGAGGGAGATGGTGCGTTTCTTGTAGCTTATCTTTTCGACGGTTGCCGTCACCTCGATGGTATCGACAATGAGTGCTCCGGGCTTTTCTCCCTTTGGTGCCACTTCCACGGTCCGGAGCTCCGAGGCGGAAGGTCTTTCTCCTGTTTTTGCCACAAAGATCGCAATGGATTCATAGAATGTCGTCTTGACCTTGTCTCCGACCTTTATCTGATCGAAGTTCTTCACCTCCGGCCCGACCTTGATCGTACGCGACACTTCGTTGGGCATCTTGAGGGTGACTGTTTTTTTCGCGGCGTCCACAGCTTCCACGGTCGTCGTCACGGTGACTGTTTCAACCTCAACGCCGGCCGGTTTCGGAGCCGCCTTTTTCGCCGCTTTCTTTTCTTCCGCGAAGCCTGCGCTTACAAGCAGGATCACCATGAATGACGCCAACAGCAATGACAATACTTTTCTCATATAATATTCCTCCTTTTTGGAATAGTTCAGACCCGGCTGGGGCCTGTTGCTCCTGATAAGGCGCAAATCCTTGACAGATGATTTCCTTCGGCCCTTACGCGCGACGGACGAATCACTGCCTCTCGTCCGGAGCCGGGGCTATCAGTTGTAGCATATAAGACAGGGCGGCACAAGAAACGTCCCCTTTCGATCGCAGGTCGGATCCAGCACGTCACAGGGAGTTCTTTACGATCCGCCGTGCCCCGTTCAGGATAGCCTCGAGGTGGCCTTCGTCCACGAAGCTCTCCGCATATATCTTATAGATGTCTTCCGTGCCCGAGGGCCTCACCGCGAACCACCCGTTCCTCGTGGCAACCTTGAGGCCGCCTATCGGCGCGTTGTTCCCCGGGGCGCTCGTCATCTTGGACGTTATCGGTTCCCCCGCCAGTTCATCCTCCTTGATCGCTTCGGGAGTCAGGCACCCTATCGCCTCCTTTTCAGCCGGTGTCGCCGGGGCGTCCACCCGAACGTAAAAAGGTTTCCCAAGCCTGGCAGCCAATTCCCGGTAGAGTTCGCCCGGGTCCCTGTCCATTCGGGCGGTCATCTCGGCCGCAAGGAGGCCCATGATGATCCCGTCCTTGTCCGTTGTCCATACCGTCCCGTCCCGCCTGAGGAAGCTTGCGCCGGCGCTCTCCTCGCCTCCAAAGCAATAGGACCCGTCGAAAAGGCCATCGACGAACCATTTGAAGCCGACGGGCACCTCGGAAAGCCTTCGGCCGAGGTCCCCCACGACGCGGTCGATAAGGCTCGAACTCACAAGTGTCTTACCCACGGCTGCATCCTTCGGCCAGTCGGGACGGTGCGTCAAGAGGTAGTGGATCGCCGCGGCAAGATAGTGGTTGGGGTTCATGAGTCCCATGGAGCGGGTGACGATGCCGTGACGGTCGGCGTCGGCGTCATTGGCGAAGGCCACCTGAAAACGGTCCTTCAGCGCCACCAATCCCGCCATGGCGTAGGGACTGGAACAGTCCATCCTGATCTTGCCGTCGTGATCGACGGTCATGAAGGCAAACCTTGGATCCACAGCGTCGTTGACAACGGTCATGTCGAGACCGTAAAAAGCCTTGATGGGCTCCCAGTAGTGCACCGCGGACCCCCCCAGGGGGTCGACCCCCATCGTGACACCCGCGGACCGGATGCACTCCATGTCGATAACCTTCGAGAGGTCCTCGACATAAGCCATGATGAAGTCGACAAGGCGGGTCGTACCTGCCTTCAGGGCGGACTCGTATCCAATCCTTCGGACCTCCCTGTTGCCGCCTCGCAAGAGATCATTCGCCCTGTCCTCGATCCACTGTGTTGCCTGCTTGTCCGCGGGGCCGCCGTTGGATGGGTTATACTTCAAACCGCCGTCCTGAGGCGGGTTGTGAGAGGGGGTGACAACGATGCCGTCCGCGAGACCCGTGCTCCTCCCCCGGTTATACGAGAGGATGGCGTGTGAGACCACCGGGGTGGGAGTGAAACCATCGTCGCGCTGGATCATGGTATCCACACCATTCGCCGCGAGCACCTCGAGGGCGGTCCTTTGCGCCGGGCCCGAAAGCGCATGGGTATCTTTTCCCATGTGCAGAGGGCCATTCGTCCCTTTTCTCTGACGGTAGTCGCATATTGCCTGCGCAATGGCAAGGATATGGTCTTCGTTGAACGTGCCGGCGAGCGCCGAACCGCGGTGCCCGCTGGTGCCGAAGCTCACCAGTTGGGCTGGGTCGTCAAGGTCGGGTTTTCGCCCGTAATAGTCTCTTTCGAGCCTGCCGAGGTCGACGAGTATTTCTTCCGGGGCAGGCTTGCCTGCGAGGGGGGAAAGGGCCATGTCACACGCTCCTTGTTCTACAATTGTGATGTCGGGCCCGTCAGTTTGAGAAGGGCCATATTGATAACGGGATCGAGATCGCGAACGGCATCGACACCCTTGAGTTCGATGATGACCGCCTCCATGATGAGGAATGTCTTCGCCTCATCGCGCAGGCATCCCGTCTTCACGGTGTCGAACTTCCCGTACGTCCCGTGGATATGGACACGCGGCTCGTCGCCATACCAGAAAACGGTGCCGATGGCGAGGGTCTCATGGCTCTCGACTATTTCCCGCCATGTCGGTTCCGGCGGGCGCACATCGTCATGCACCGGTCCGACGACGATCCTCCCCTCCGTTATCCCGCCAAGAAGGTAAAAGATGCCTCCTCTAATGTTCTCCTTCCGGACGATGCCGGAAAGATTGGCGATTATCTCGTCGCCATCCTCGAAATGGGCCAGGATCACCCTTCCCACCTCACCGACCTGATATTTCACAGCAATCTCCCTTTCCCGTCAACCCCGGCACCTGACATATGCTTCCCGAAAAGCAGCCGAGGCGAAGCCTTGTCCCATCGCCCGGTCACTGCAGAGGACCCTTTATAAGCTTTGCATCGTCTATCCACACGGTGCCTTTGCCGTCGACGACAAGATTGAGCTTTACGATATCCGGGGCCTGCCCACTCTTGAGAAAAAAAGGTGTTTCCTGCGTGACCCAGTCGGTGGTGCCCGTAACGAACGTCTCCAGGGCGCGGGAGAAGAATTCACCTTTCCCTGAAAAGACGCAGATCATCTCGAGAAACACCTTGCCCTCAACGTCCTTTGTTTTGAGCTTCGCCTGGTAGGTCAGGCGTGCCTTGCCCACATCGACACCCTTGATCTCATAGAGGCGGACCGTCATGGGCGAGGCGGCGTCGATCCTCAAGGAACCCTTGTTATCCGCGGATAT
>JAQVWF010000023.1:0-22023 GCA_028698615.1 Syntrophorhabdaceae bacterium | reverse complement strand
GGCCTTCGGGCGCTTGAAAACGGAACTCGGTGCCTCCGGCGGCGACTGGGACAGGCTCAAGGAAATCACCTGGGCCTATGAGACACTGGTGCAATCCCGGATCGATGCAAGCAATGAAAACAGCGAGAAGGCCCCTGCGGCCTCAGTCGCCCCGGACAGCGAGAAGGGGCCCACCCTCACGGACCTCCTCTTCCCTCCTCAGACAAAGATCAACCCTTTTTATTTCTGGGGAAGATGCCTGGTGTTCATCCTTCTTCTCATAGCCGGAATCAGGCTCATGGTCCATGTACCATCAAGCGAATTGGCGGGCCATTCCTTTTTTCACAACATCAGCCTCCCCTTCCACGAGGCCGGGCATATCTTCTTTCGCATCCTTGGCGACTTTATGGGAGTCCTGGGAGGGAGCCTCATGCAGGTGCTTATACCACTCGTCTGTCTCGCGGCCTTCCTGAAGCGAAGAGACGCTTTTGCGGCGTCCTTCGCCCTGTGGTGGACGGGGCAAAATTTCATCGACATGGCCCCCTATATCAACGATGCCAGGGCACAGCAGTTGATGCTCCTCGGGGGCGTGACCGGCGAAGATGTTCCCGGATACCACGACTGGAACAACATCCTGGGGCGCCTCAATCTCCTCGGCCTCGACCACACGCTGGCCGACACATCCCACTTCTTCGGCTCTTTCCTGATGACAGCGGCCTTCGCCTGGGGAGGCATCATACTCTACATGCAGTGGAAGAATCAGGACAGGTGAGAAGACAGTTTCAGGTTTCAGGTAAAGACGAAAAAAAGCACCCCTCTCCTTGACAAGGTAGAAGGGTGCTTGTCGTTCTGTGCCTGTTCTTTGGTTCTTTCCCCGAAACCTGAAACTGTCTTTACTTCTTTATCTCCCCTATCGGCAGGACCACTTTTCCGTGGACCTCGTTGAGGACCTCCGCCATGGCAAGGTAGATAGCGGAGAGACCGCAGATGATGCCTTCCCATCCGGCAAGGGTGCCGATGGCGGTACTGCCCGTCCAGTCACGGATGGCGAGAAGCCAGAACAATATGGTCAGGCTGAGAAAAACGAACTGGATGCCCCTGTTCTTGCCCCAGGTACCGAACCACATGAAGAACGTGAAAAGGCCCCACATGAAAAGATACCAGCCCATAAAGGACTCGGGATTACCGGGTAGCCCTTTGAAAACGAGAATAAAGACAAGCGTCCACCAGAAAAGACCGTAGGAGGTGAAGGCCGTCACGCCGAAGGTGTTTCCCTTCTTGTACTCCAGAATGCCCGCGATGATCTGGGCAAGACCCCCGTAGAAAGCCCCCATTGCAAGGATCATCGATCCCACGGGAAAGAACCCCGCATTGTGAATGTTGAGCAGTACCGTAGTCATGCCGAATCCCATCAGGCCAAGCGGTGCGGGGTTAGCTAGTTTCTCTTCCATGACAAAATCCTCCTTATGATGGTTGCTGGATTGTACCGCCCCCCCAGGAATAACCCTATTTTCCCTTGTGCGCTTTGTGTGCTCCGAAACCCTTGAGCCTCGCGGGAAGGCTTGCGTTCACTATATCATGTTCGCATGCACGTGTCACCATCTTTTGCGGGCGGCTTAACGGCCCCTGGCGCCTTCGAACACGGTTTTCCCGTCAGTTTCGGAGGGAGTCTGACGGGACATCTTCGGGCGGCTAGTCGCGGGAAAGAGCGATCCTGATGCTCAGCAATATCAGAATGCCGCCGAAGACCTTGTTGAAACGGCCCTGGAACCTCTCAAAAAAAGACCTCACATGCCTTTCGTTGAGAAAGACAGCCACGAAGCTGAACCACAACACGGTGTCTATGACCATGACAATGCCCGCAATAACAAGAATGGAACGAGGCGGGGGTGTGACGGGAGATATGACGATGGTAAAGAGGCCCAGGAAAAAAAGCGTGGCCTTGGGGTTCAAGATATTGGTGAGAAACCCGACGCGCACCGCGTGAAGCGGGGAGATGTCCTCTTTCACCACCACGGGCCCGGCCTCTATCCCCGACGACCGGGCAAAGACCGACCGGATCCCGATGTACAGGAGATACGCCGCCCCCATGTATCTAATGATGCTGAATATAAGGAGCGACCTGGCGATTATCACGGCTATCCCTGCCGAGCAGTAGGCCACGTGAACGGCGACGCCAAGTCCGAAACCGACGGCTGTGAATATCCCCGTCCTGCGTGAATAGGTAAGGGAATTGCGCACCGACATAACAAGATCCGGCCCCGGGCTCATGGCGCCGAGGAGATGGATAACCGCTATGGTTCCTATGATGGTAAGGTTTTCCTGCATATCATACCCTGAGAGATAATGACCAATAACCAAATTCCAATAACCAATGTACTATCCCCTGTCATGGACGTTCCGAATAATCATCTTCCGGTTCTCGAGAGAGGATGTATGTTTCCCGAGGCCGAGCACTATCACCGTGATGTTGTCCATGCTGCCCTTGTCGAGGGCCATGCGCGCTATCTCCTGCGCTCCTTTCCGGGGGTCGATCTGCCGCCGTGCCTCCTCTATGACCTCGTCGGGAGATAGGACGTCCCAAACCCCGTCACAGGCAAGGACGGCGACATCATTCTCGGCTCCCAGGGTGCCTTCACTTATGCGCGGCTCAGCGCTCACATAGGGTTTGAGGCAGGCATCCCCGAGGGCGCGGCTTATCGCAAGGACGCCTTCCACCCTCGGCACACCCAGCATGGTGACGCTCCCTCCCAGCGCTTCGATGCGGGACCGTTCGCCTTGAGTGTGCGGCTTGTGGTCATCGGTGAGGGTCGCCGCTCCGCTCTCGGTACCGATGACGACCCTCGAATCCCCGACGTTTGCCGCCAAAAAGCTCTCTCCGATAAGATACAGCTGAACGGCGCAGGTACCCGCCTGCATGCGGCGGCCCACGATATACGCATCAACGGCAAGATAGGCCTCGCGAAGGATATCAGCCTCGCTCTTTCGCTCCCGCAGGGGCCGCCCCAGTTCACCCGCCCAGGCGTGAAGAAACCAGGGTGTCAGCATATCGGCGGCTATCTGTGCGGGTTGCCTGCCCCCGTGGCCATCGTATATCTCGGCGCTGAAGAAGACCCTTCCGGGATCCTCATAAACGGCGTGCTGGTCCTCCATCGTCGCCCTGAAGCCCATTTCTTCACAGATGCCCGGGAAAACATCCATGGAAATATTTTACCCCGGACCCCTCTTTTTGAACAGGGAGAAAGCGTTCCACGGGGGGGTAAACAATGCTTGCAAAAGCAAACTCTAACGTTCTATAATAGGTACTTCCATGAAATTCGAAGATGGGTTGAAAAAACTGGAAGAGATTGTTAAAACTCTTGATGAAGGGAAGATTCCTCTTGACGAGGCGCTCGGTCTCTTCAAGGAAGGTCTTGCACTCACGAAAGAGCTCTCGAAAAGGCTCGATGAGACCGAGAAAAAGGTAGAGATACTGATCAAGAAAGAAGGCGGTACTGTGGAAAAAATGCCCTTTCCCGGGGATGACGAATAGTGGACCTGGCAAACTACCTCCATGACAAGAAGATCATCGTCGAGAACATGCTCAGGGACATCTGCACAAGTTTCATTTCAACCCCCGGCGTCCTCAGGAACGCCATGGAATACATGCTCTTCAGCAACGGAAAGAAGATCCGCCCGATCCTTGCCATAGCCGCTTGCGAGGCGAAAGGAAAGAGCGCCGACGACTTCCTCCCCTCTTTCTGCACCCTCGAGATGATACATACCTATTCCCTCATCCATGACGACCTTCCCTGCGTGGACAACGACGACACGCGACGGGGCAGGCCGACGTGCCACAAGGCCTTCGGCGAAGCCGTGGCGATCATGGCCGGTGACGGCCTCCTTACGGAGGCATTCAGGGTGCTCACCGATGCAAGGTTCTCAGAAAGGGTGAGCCCGAAGATATCCAGGCAGATCGTGTTCGAGATAGCCTATGCCGCCGGTGCCGAAGGGATGGTCGGCGGTCAGGTAATGGACATAATATATGAGAAAAAGGAAGGCACCAGGAATATCCTCCATTACATTCATTCCCACAAGACGGCGGCGATGCTTCGCGCATCCGTCCGGGTCGGCGCTATAGCCGGCGGCGCCAAGATCAGGGAACTGAAGAATTTCACCCGCTACGGCGATGCCATAGGGCTCGCCTTCCAGATCATGGACGACATCCTCGACGTGGAAGGCGACGAGGAAATGGTCGGCAAGAAGTTGAAGAAAGACGCCAACAAGCAGACCTATGTGAAGCATTACGGTATTCTCGCTTCCAAATACAAGCTGGAACAACTCGTCGATGAGGCAATCAAGTCCATATCCTTCCTGGGAGAAAACGGCCGTGTCCTTGAGGACATAGCGCGCTTTATCGGCAACCGGGTTTCGTAATGCTTCTTCAAACGATCAATTCTCCCGATGACCTGAAACGGTTGTCCCTTGCCCAGCTTATCGAACTCGCCGCCGAGATACGTCCCTACATAACGGATGTCATATCCCGAACGGGCGGTCATCTTGCCTCAAATCTCGGCGCCGTGGAACTCAGCATTGCCCTCTATTACATCTTCAACACACCCGACGACAAGATCGTCTGGGACGTCGGCCATCAGTGTTACACCTGCAAACTCCTGACGGGCCGCCGGGAGAGTTTTTGCACCATCCGCCAGGACGCGGGCCTCTCCGGTTTTCCCTGCAAGGCGGAAAGCCCCTATGATGTATTCGACACGGGCCATGCCAGCAACTCCATATCCATCGCCACGGGGCTTGCCGAAAGCAAGGCAAAGTTGGGTTCGTCCTCCAAGATCATAGCCGTTATCGGAGACGGCTCGCTGACGGGGGGGATGGCTTTTGAGGCCTTGAACCACGCAGGTCATCTGCGAAGCGATATCATCGTCGTCCTCAACGATAACGAGATGTCCATATCAAAGAACGTCGGCGGGCTTGCCGCCCACCTCAACCGCATCATGACGGGAGAGTTCATGAGCAACATCCGGGAAGAGATGAAGGCCCGGATGAAAACCATGCCCACGATATACAAGACCGCACGGTACCTCGAGGAGGCCGTCAAGGGGATCTTCGGGCCGGGCATGTTGTTCGAGGAGTTTGGCTTCACCTACGTCGGTCCCGTCGATGGCCACAACATGGAGCATCTCCTTGAGACATTCAGGAACGTAAGCAGACTCAAGGGGCCGCTTCTCGTCCACGTCATCACCCGAAAGGGGAAGGGCTACACCCACGCGGAGGACGACCCTGAACGGTTTCATGGCATCTCAACCTTCGAGCTCACCACGGGATACAGCCTTTCCAAGGGTAAGAAGACCTATACGGACGTCTTCGGCGATACCATCATCGAGCTGGCGAAAATGGACGAGAGGGTCGTGGCCGTCACGGCCGCCATGGGTCTCGGCACGGGCCTCGACAAATTCTCCGATCTCTTCCCCGACAGGTTCTACGACATCGGCATCGCCGAGCAGCACGGAGTCACCTTTTCTGCCGCCCTTGCGCTGGGCGGGCTCAAACCCTTTGTCGCAATTTATTCCACATTCCTGCAAAGGGCGTACGACCAGATCATCCTCGATGTCTGTCTCCAGAACCTGCCTGTGGTGTTTGCGGTAGACAGGAGCGGGATCGTCGGGCAGGACGGGCCGACCCATCACGGCGTTTACGACCTCTCCTATTTCCGTCATATCCCGAACATGGTCGTCATGGCGCCCAAGGACGAGAACGAACTCAAACAGATGATCTATTCGGCATACCGCTACGAAAGGCCCGTTGCCATCCGCTACCCCCGCGGGGAGGCCCTGGGTGTGCCCATTGAAGATGATTTCCGCGAGATACCTTTCGGTACATGGGAGATACTGCGGGAAGGCAAAGACGTCACCATGATGGCCTGCGGGAACATGGTGGCAATGGCCATGGAGGCCGCCCAAATACTCGCCGGCGACGGCATAGACGCCGGCGTCGTCAACGGCCGCTTCATAAAGCCCATGGACGAAAAGCTCCTGGCAGAGGTGGCGGCGCGGACGCAGCGCATCCTTACCCTTGAAGAGAACGTGCTTATCGGAGGATTCGGCAGCGGTGTCGGAGAGGTGCTCGCCAGGGCAGGATCGCCCATCCCTCTCAAGTCGCTGGGAATCCCGGATATCTTCGTTACCCACGGCAGTCAGGGCACACTGCGCAAGTCTCTGGGCATCGACCTCGATGGCATCGTGAGGACCGTCAGGACGTGGTTAAAGAAAGAATAGACACGCTCCTTACCAGGCGCGGGTTGGCGCCGTCGCGGGAAAAGGCGCGGGTTCTCGTCATGGCCGGAGAGGTCTACGCCGACGGGCAGCGGGTCCTCAAGGCGGACAACAGGGTGGACGACACGGTCTGCCTCGAGGTCAGAGGAAACCCCATCCCCTATGTCAGCTACGGCGGGGTTAAACTTAAGGCCGCGCTCGATGCCTTCGGCCTTGCCGTCAAGGGCAGAACAGCCCTCGACATCGGTTCGTCAACGGGCGGTTTTACCGATTGCCTCCTCAAGGAGGGGGCGCGAAAGGTATACGCCGTCGATTCCGGGACACATCAGCTTCATGAGAAACTCCGGAACGATGTAAGGATAATCCTCAGGGAGAACTTCAACGCCCGCTACCTTGTCCTCGATGACATCGGCGAGATGGTGGATATCATCACCATAGACGTTTCCTTCATCTCCCTGAAGAAGATCATCCCCGCCGCCGTTGGCGTCCTTGGCGATGAAGGCCGCATCGTTTCCCTCGTAAAGCCGCAGTTCGAGGTAGGGCGCTACAACGTCGGCAAGGGGGGCATCGTAAAGGACCGGGAGAAAATAGAAACCGTCCTTACGGATATCAGGGAATTCGGACAGACCCTCGGCATCGGGGCCGTTGAAACCGTGGAGGCCCCAAGGGAAAGGGAAAGGAAGAACAGGGAATACTTCATCCTATGGGAAAGATCAGGCGCCCCCAACAGGTAAGGCTCTTCGCCAGCATCATCTTCGACGCAGATGTGGACCTCGAGGCGGTGCTGAGGCACCTCGCCGGCGCAATGGGGCCCATCGAAGAGAAGACCCCGCCGGTCCTCTTTACACACACCACATACTACGAAAAAGAGATGGGCGCGGGGCTCTACCGGTTTTTTGTCCTTTTTACTCCTCTCGTCGAGCGCGAAACGCTTCCCGATATCAAGATGATCACCAATGATGTGGAGGATCTTTTTACGAGGGACGGTCGGAGAACGGTCAATATTGACTCTGGATATATCGCCCTTGAACATGTTATACTCGCAACTACAAAGGGATACGCGCACAGGGTTTACCTGGGGAAAGGGATTCACGCCGACCTTACACTCATATTCAGCAGCGGAACATACCGTGCTCTTCAGTGGACGTACCCGGATTACGCCGAAGAGCAAACGATAACCCTTTTCAACCGGTGGAGAGAGCTCTGCAAAGGATCCCTGAGAGCCTGCGGACAGCGGGCGCGGCACACATAAAGGTGGATTATGCCCAAGAGCATGACAGGATTCGCGAAGATCGAAAAAGAGTTCCCCGAAGGCAGGATCATGAGCGAGGCGCGGAGCCTCAACAGCCGCTACCTGGAAACGAACATCAGGCTTCCCCGCGGTGACTATGCATCGGAACAAAAGTTGAGGGATCTTGTCAAAAGGCACGTCAAGAGGGGAAAAGTGGACGTGACCATCAAGTGGGAGAAAACCGTCGATGAGATGACGATACCCCGGGTCAACGGGAACATCGTCCGGCAATACGCCGCGATGGCGCGCGACCTGAAGGAGAATTACGGGCTCAAGGGGAACCTGACAATAGAGAACATCTTCACGCTGAAGGACGTGTTCATATACGAGGAGAACAACACCCTCCCCGAAGAGATCCTCACCCAAACCTGTTCAGACCTTCTTGTCGCCCTCAATGCAGAGCGCGCGAGGGAAGGCGAGTACATCAAGAATGACCTCCTCGGGCGACTGGAGACAATAGTCGCCAACCTTTCCGAGATAGAAACGGGATGGCCTGCCGTCATAAAGGCCCACGAAGAAAAGCTTCGCTCCAAGATAGCAGAGATAACGCAGTCCGTTGCGGTAGACGAGACCCGCGTTCTGCAGGAGATCGCCATCTACATGGAGCGTCTCGACATATCGGAAGAGATCGTGCGTCTCACGGGGCACCTTGACAACTTCCGCGGCACCCTTTCATCCCTCGAAGCCATCGGAAGAAAGCTTGACTTCATCATCCAGGAAATGGTTCGGGAGACGAACACCATCGGGAGCAAATCCAACGACCTCTACATAAACGAACGGGTCATCAGGATCAAGGTGGAGATAGAAAAGATACGCGAACAGGTGCAGAATGTGGAATAGCCCGGGCGCGGCGGATGCGGGAGGCGGGGCCCATTATGAATGACGGCAGGAAGGGCGTGCTCATCGTCGTCTCCGGTCCATCAGGAGTGGGCAAGTCGACTCTCATCGAGCGTTTTCTCCGCGAAGACGACCACAGCGCCTTCTCCGTCTCCTATACGACACGGCAGAAACGGGTTCATGAGTTCAATGGAAAGGATTATCATTTCGTGGACAAGGCGACCTTCGAGGCAATGGTCGCGAAAGGGCATTTTCTTGAATGGGAAAATGTCCACGGGAATCTCTATGGGACTCCCCGCGCCGAGATCCTCGCCACCCTCGAGACGGGAAAGGACATTATCCTCGACATAGACGTAAAGGGCGCCATCAACATCAGCGGCACCTGTTCCGCCGCACGGCTCATCTTCATCGAACCGCCGTCCGTCGCGGAGCTCATCAATCGCCTGTCCCTGCGCGGAGAGAAGGAGATCGAAACCCGGATGAAGCGCGTCGAAGAAGAAATTGCAAGAAAAGACCATTTCGGCTATACTATCGTCAACGACGACCTCGGAAAAGCATACACGACGTTCCAGAAGGCGATCGACGATATAAGGAGACAAGACCATGGCAAGAATAACTGTTGAAGATTGCATGGAACTGGTTGAAAACCGTTTCGAGCTCGTCCATCTCGCAGCACGCCGTTCAAAACAGCTCATAAAAGGCGCAAAACCCCTGACCAAATCGACGAACAGGGAAATAGTGACGTCACTCAGGGAAATTGCAGAGAAACAGATCTATTTCGAAAAGAAGGAATCATCCCCCCTGGAAACAAAAGACACACCCTACCAGCTGTCGACGTTTACGCCCTAAAGGCGGTTCCAGGTTTCAAGTTCTCGAGACATCAATTGCGGCCGAAAGACAATCCCTCCCTTCCGCAGAGAAGGGAGGGATTTTTGGCTTTCTGCCCACTCAGGCCTCGATGTCATCTCAGCGTGAAACCTGACATTTGAAACTTCCTTCCCCTTTTTGACCTAAGTCAAAGCATGTATTTTTTTCTGTGCTATATTTCCTTTATGAAATCAAAAATATACACCGAGGAGGAGCTTATGTTTTGTTATCAATGTGAACAGACGGCACAGCGTGAGGGATGTTCGAAGGTTGGAGTTTGTGGGAAGCAGCCCGATGTGGCTGCTCTTCAGGACCTGCTGGTCTATGTCACGGCGGAGCTGTCCTATTTTGCAAGGGAGGCCCTGAAACAGGGGTTGAAAACGGATAGGGCGACCAACCTGCTGGCAGCCGAAGCCCTCTTTCACACATTGACGAATGTTGATTTCGACACCGAACGTCTCAGGGACATGATAGGGAGCGTGGCTGCACGGCGCGACGACCTTATAGGCAAGATCGCCGCAAAGGGCGGAAATCCCCATCTCCCCGGCGGCCGGACCCCAACAATGCCCGATCATGCCACGGAAGGTCTTGTGAAACAGGGAGAGGCGGTGGGCTTCCAAATCATACGGAACGAGAATGCCGACGTTACATCCCTCATGCACACCCTGGTCTTCGGCCTGCGGGGCGTCGCCGCATACGCATACCACGCGGCCCTGTTGAACAAGGAAGATGAGGTTGTCTATACGTTCATATATGACGCGCTTGCCGAGGTTCTCGAGAATAAACTGGGGCTCAACGAATGGCTGGGGCTCGTTTTAAAATGCGGCGAGATAAACCTGAAGGCCATGGAGCTGCTTGACGCCGCCAACACCGAAACGTATGGTCATCCCGTTCCAACCGCGGTTCCCCTGGGCTCAAGAAAGGGCAAGGCTATCCTCGTCTCGGGCCACGATCTCAAAGACCTCGAAGAGATACTGAAACAGACGGAAGGCAAGGGAATCTATGTCTATACCCACGGCGAGATGCTCCCCTGCCATGGGTATCCGAAACTCAAAACATATTCCCACTTCTACGGTCATTACGGGACGGCCTGGCAGAACCAGCACAAGGAGTTCGCCAACTTCCCCGGCTCCATCATCATGACCACCAACTGCATCCAGAAACCCCTTGAATCATACTCGGAGAACATCTTCACGACGGGTCCCGTTGCCTGGCCCGGGGTTGCCCACATCGCCAACGGAGAATACAAGCCCGCCATCGACAGGGCCCTCGCACTGCCGGGTTTCGATGCCGATACCAACGGAAGGGAGGTCATGGTCGGTTTTGCCCGCAACGCCGTCATGGGTGTAGCGGACAAGGTCATCGACGCCGTCAAGGCGGGTAAAATACGGCATTTCTTTCTCGTTGCCGGCTGTGACGGCGCGAAACCGGGAAGAAACTACTACACCGAGTTTGTCGAAAAAGTCCCCGATGATTGCATCGTCCTCACACTTGCCTGCGGCAAGTTCCGCTTCTTCGACAAGCAGCTCGGCGATATCGGCGGCATTCCCCGTCTTCTCGACATCGGGCAATGCAATGACGCATACTCCGCCATCCAGATAGCCCTGGCGCTTTCAAAGGCCTTCAACGTCGGCGTCAACGAACTGCCCCTGTCGTTCGTGCTGTCCTGGTACGAACAAAAGGCGGTGGCGATATTGCTCACCCTGCTCTACCTCGGCATCAGGAACATGCGCCTGGGACCGACTTTACCGGCTTTCATCACCCCCAACATACTCAACGTGCTCGTGGAGAAATACAACATAAAGCCCATTACGACACCGGATCAGGACCTGAAGGAGATATTGGGATAGGATAGCGGGTGGCGGGTCATGGAACTACCCATCACCCGCCACCCGTCCATGACCTGTCTTGAGGAGCCATCATGAGAACAGCACGGAAGATCGTCCATATTGATGAAGAAAAATGCAATGGATGCGGACAATGCGTTGCCGCCTGCGCTGAAGGGGCCATCGAGCTCGTGGGCGGAAAGGCTCGGCTCGTCGCGGAACGGTACTGCGATGGATTGGCCGCATGTCTCGGCGAATGTCCCGTAGACGCCATATCCATCATTGAACGAGAAGCGGATTCCTTCGATCAAGAAGCGGTCGAAAGATATCTTACAGCAAAAAAGACCATCGGCGCAGGGTCAGGTGAGAACCCCCCTTTCACCGACCCCGCCGAGTCCCCTGCCCTGCCCTGCGGCTGCCCCTCCACGCAGCTTCAAATGTTTACACCGCCCCCGGAAGAACAGACCGGGGAGCCTGGAACACGCCAGGCGACGAGGCTCACCCACTGGCCGGTTCAGATCAAGCTGGTCCCGCCGACAGCTCCCTTCCTCAGGAACGCCGACCTCCTGGTCGCTTCAGACTGCACGTCCGTAGCCTATCCCAATTTTCACGAAGACCTCCTCAAGGGCAGGGTGGTCATGATGGGATGTCCCAAGTTCGACGACACCGCTGAATATATCGAGAAATTCACCCGGATCTTCTCAACGGCGGACATAAAGAGTGTCACCATAGCCATCATGGAGGTCCCCTGCTGCTCCAAAATGCCCCTCATCGTTGAGACCGCGATGAAACGGTCGGGAAAGACAATACCCACGGAAACGATCGTGATAAGCTCCCGGGGAAACATGGTGAGGAGAACAGCACTGGAGACGTAATTGAGATTTGGTCATTGGTCATTCCCGTGTGGTATAATGGCTGATCCTGCATCACATTGCAGACAAGGAGCGAGACTATGAAGATCACTGATCTCAGCAAGGTCGAGAAGGTGCGCATGACGATGGAAGGGGCGAGCGGGGCCTGGAAGCAAATACCCCTTGCCAAGGCGGACGGGGTGCCCGCGTACTCCCTTCGGGTCTTTACGATCGAACCGGGGGGGCATACGCCATATCACGGCCATCCGTTCGAACACATGAACTACATAATTGATGGAGAGGGCGCCCTCGTGGACTCCGAGGGCAAGGAACAGCCTGTTCAAAAAGGTGACTTCGCACTCGTTCTGCCCGGCGAGGTCCACCAGTATAAGAACACGGCTGCGGACCGGCCCCTGGTTATGATCTGTCTTGTGCCGAAGGACTACGAGTGAGAAAGGTCGGGAGGCTCCGGGGCACGCTGTAACGGCGTCTATCGTTCCTGTAGGCTCTTCGAGGTGAAAAGGCTTGACAATGAAGGGGTCTATCTATCGTTCGCTGGCGGTTCTGTTCATTCTTTTCGTCCTGCCCTGGCACCTTGGGGCGGCCGATGTTGTTCTCAACAATGCCCCGGCGAGTGTCTGCTTCAGTCCCCACGGGGGCGCAACCAGGGCCATAGTGAGGCAGATCGGTGAAGCCACCCGCGAGCTCCTGGTGGAGGCCTATCTCTTCACATCGAAACCTATCCAGACGGCCCTCGTCAAGGCACGCAAACGGGGTGTCGAGGTGGATGTCATTCTGGACGGCTACGAGCAGAGAGAGCACAAACATGTCGCGGCCCGGGTTCTCAGGGCAGGCGGCGTCAGTGTCTGGCTCGACGACAGGCACGCCTGCGCGCACAACAAGGTCATCGTCGTTGACCGCCAGACGGTCATAACGGGTTCCTTCAACTTCACCTACGCCGCCGAGGGCAAGAACGCCGAGAACCTTCTCATTATCACCTCACGGGAACTGGCCGCCCTCTATACGGACAACTTCCTGAAGCACCGAAGGCATTCAAAAAGATATTGAACATTTCAGGGATGAGTTTGCCATCAGTCTTGTTGTGGCTGCACAATAAGATTGAGCAGGGAGTTGATGACGGACAGGACGATACTGTAGAGCAGGGCCCACCAGAAGCCGGCCACCTCGAAACCCTTTATGACCGATGACGCGAGGAGAATGAGCGCGGCGTTAATGACAAAAGTGAAGAGTCCCAGGGTGAGTATGTTGATGGGCAGGGTGATGAGAATAAGGATGGGCCGTATAAGGATGTTCACCACTCCCAGGAAGAGCGCAACCCAGAGGGCGGAAAAGAAACTGCCGACCCTGACACCGGGAATGAAATATGCCGCAACGATGATCGACGCGGCCATTATTAACCATTTGAGGAGAAGCCTCATAACGTAAAAGAGGGTATCCTGCTACTCACGGAAGAACTTGTGTTCCGGGAGCATCCTCAGGGAAACTTCCTCCGCCTCGCCCATGATGGTTTCGAGGGCCGCGCTCAGAGCCGCCATTTTTACGGAGATGGTGTCGAGGACATTGGCCATCCTTTCGATGTTTTCCTTCGTTGAACAACAATATTCGCTGATCTTCAATTCGCTCTTCCTGCAGTTCTCAATGAGATCCCTGTGCAGTTCCCATTCTTCGCGCGTCAGATTCTTGGAAGCCAACAATTCGTCTACCGTCATGCAATTGCTCATAGCAACCTCCCGCAAACTCGGTCACCTGACCTTATATTTAACGATAATTCTATCCCCTTTCGAGCCAAAAGGCAACCAGACAAGCGGGGAATGATGCGGGAAGGAAACGTTATTATGCTTTGATCCAATCATCAAGTTTGCTGTGATCATAATACCTGTCCAGAGCTGGAACCCGGGCTCCGTCTTCGGGAGCATCATCTGCGTTGACTTATTACAAAGTATGAAGCATATTAAAGGATAAAAAAACGAAAGGTGGAAAGTGAAGGAACAGGAAAAGCCTGACATTGGGATGAGGTTTCAAAAGGAGACGAAATATACGGTCGCTTCACTTTCCAGCCATATGTTCAACCTCGGGACGATTCCCGACACGTTCAAGGAATATGCAAATCCAATCGCCAGGATTCCCCTGCCGGAGCCGAAAGCCGGCGGCGAGACGAGTTTGTGGAAACTTTTGCTCAAAAGAAGGTCGCGCCGGGAATATACTGTCAACAGGTCCCTTAAGCTCAATGACCTGTCTGCCCTCCTCTGGGCAACCCAGGGACTGACGGCGCAGTTCGGCGACACCTTCTTTCGGACCGCGCCCTCCGCGGGCGGTCTTTACCCCGTGGAAACCTACCTTTGCGTCCGTGCAGTCGACGGGCTCGAAGAGGGAATATACCATTTCAGGCCCGGCGACTACGACCTGGAATTCCTTAAACGGGGAGAGTTCTCCACCGCCCTCACCGAGGCGGCCCTTCAACAGACCCTTATCCTCGGCGCCCAGGTCACCTTCATCTGGTCGGCGATCATCGCCCGGGGAAGCTGGAAGTACCATCAAAGGGCTTACCGGTATATCTATCTTGATGCCGGTCATATCGCGCAGAACCTTTATCTCGCAGGTGAAGCCCTGGGACTTGGAGTGTGTGCCGTAGGCGCATTTTACGATGACGATGTGAACCGCATCATGGATCTCGATGGCGAGGAGGAGACGGTCATCTACATGGCCGCCGTCGGATTTCGCTCTTTGGAGAATCCGGCGCAATAGAGCAAAGGAGTTGAAAGCATGTACGAGCAAGGCGTTATAAGACCCCCCAGCGAAGCCCAGAGTCTCCTTATACGGGTGACGAGGAACTGCCCATGGAATCAGTGCATCTTCTGTCCTGCCTACAAAGGAGTCAAGTTTTCCCGGCGGACCGTCGAAGAGGTCAAGAAAGACATCGACGGTATGGAAAGGGAATATGCATCGTACAAGAATACAATAAGGTCGGCGTTCCTTCAGGACGCCGATAGTCTCGTGCTGAAGACCGCGGACATTCTCGAGATCATCAATTATACGAAACAGAAATTCCCCGGGCTTGAACGTATCACCACCTATGCCCGGGCGACAACATTGAAACGAAAGACCGTCGAGGAATTGCGGGAACTCTGCAGGGCGGGCCTCACGAGAATACACGTGGGGATGGAAAGCGGCTCGGAACGGGTCCTCAAGATGATACGAAAGGGAATCACCCCGGTGGACATCGTCGAGGGCGGCAAGAAGGTCGTGGAAGCGGGGATGTCGCTGTCGGAATACATAATGCCCGGTGTGGGCGGCAGGACGATGAGTTCCGAGAGCGCAGTCGAAACCGCGCGCCTTTTGAACCAGATCAAACCTGATTTCATCAGGGTGCGCACCTTCGCCATGCATCCCATGTCACCGATGCTTAAACTTGTCGAGGACGGGACGTTTGTGACCATGAACGACGCCGAGATAGTGGGTGAGATACGCCTTCTCGTGGAAAACCTTGACGAGATGCACACCTATTTCTCCTGTGGAGATTTCAGCCTCAACCTTCTCATGCAGGTGGACGGCTATCTTGACGAAAAGAAGGCATACATGCTCAGCGAACTCGACAGGTTCCTTGCCCTTACGCCCGAGCAGCAGAAGGCCTATGCCCTTATCAGGCGTTCGTCCTACATGCAGTACCCCATAGAGGCGGCACAAAAGGAAGAGTTGCTGAGCAAGATACGCCCCGAGATCGAGAAACTTGAGCAAAACGATCCCGAGGGCTTCTACAAATACATAGAGACATTGAAGTCCTACCAGCTCCCGCAACCCCAGACCGACGAGTGGAAATAAAAGATAGTTTCAGGTTTCACGTTCCAGATTCCACGTAAAAAGACAAGGGCAAGAAATGTCTGAGGGTGCCACCCCGCAAGATGTTCTTGTCTTCAGACCTGGAACCGCCTTTATCCCAGTCTTTTCTGGAGTTCCGTTGGGCGCAGGACCTCGAGATGAACGGATGTTCCCAGCATGAGCTGGAGGTTTTGTTTTCTTGCGGCAAATCTCTCTGCCAGTTCCCCGTCTGTCGTAAGATAGCAGTCGATATTGTTTCTCAGGGAGTGGGCTATGTGCGAGATGCTGCGGTCCGTGTCCTCCTGACAGTATTTCTTCCTGACGATGTCGAGAACAAAATCGATATGCCGGTCCTGCATGGGCAGCCGGGGACAGCTTTTCTTCCCGATGTTGACGAGCCGGTTGAGAAGCCCGAGAAGGTTCTTGTTCAGCGCCGCATCCTCGCCGTTCAAGGTGGCGCTGTGTGAGTACCTGGGCAAGACGGACTGGAGGACCTTCCAGTTGAGGCCGTATTGAATATGCTTGAGGTCCGACCAGAGTTCCATGTCGTAGACATCATGGAGCACTGCCGCACAGTCCCTGAGTATCGCCGTTTCTTCATCAAGCACGGCCGATCTGTTGTCGTCGTCTTTCGGCCCTTCCTTCAAGACGCGGGCCACCTGTTCGTAAAAGTGAGGATGAGCATGTTCGCCAACGAGGTCGTCGTGTCCGCTTATGGTCTCAAGCTGGTCATAGAGTTCCACAATGGCACGCCAGTGGTCCGTGTCCCTGCGGTCGGCGTCTTCCCAGCGTTCGAAGATATCGATGTTGTCGGTGATCTGAAAGGTATCGGTTACACAGAGACCGCCGTGGTTCATCTGAATGACAAAATCCAGTTCCATTTCGTCCACGGACGTGATGAGATGCAACGTTTCGTGCCTGTATAGATCCCAGATCGATCTGCTCGCGTTCCATTCGGGGAGAAGCGCTTCGTCGCTCATCCCGCTCCTGGCGATGAGATCAAGAATATGGTAATCCACATAGACGCTTGCCCGGAGCTTGCTTGCCATCTCTCACCTGCGTTCCGGGGGAGCCCCCCGTTAGAAAATAGATCTTGTCGGAAGAATGTGCCGGGCGATGTGGAAGAAAACACCAGCGGTGAACGTGAGGATCAGTGTCAACCCGTATGATCTGAAACCACCCCTATGCCCCTGCACCCATTATAACAAATGTGAAAAAGAATAGAAGAGTTTATTTGCACGAATGCCCGCCGCGCATCACGGCCTTTTGACATTGAAATGCATATCGTTTGATTATATCCTATTGTCTGCCATGAAGATCCAGGAACCCTGCCGCGCATGCCTTGATGGACTGATCGAAAAGACGGTGGCCCTTTCCGGGGGCGATCGGCGGACCCTCTCTTCGTCGCGGTCGCTTCTCGATGGGCTTTTCGTAAAGGAGGCGACCCCGCCGCGAATCGCGAGTCACCTCCTGGCTCACATCAGGCAAAACACCGGCGTCTGGGACCCGTACGCTACCCTGAAATACCGCGAGTACAGGGAGGCCCTGGCGATCGTGAATGACCTGGGCGACACCGTGAGAAGCTCCCTCAAGGGTCTCCTGCATCTGTCCGCCCTCGGGAACTCCACGGACTACTTCATCGGGGGGACCTTCACAAAGGAGGACATCGTCTTGCAGGGCGATATGGATAAAACAGAGGCGGCGATCTATACTAAAGGCAGCGAGATACTCATGCTGGGCGATAATATGGGAGACTTTGTCTTTGATGTGCCTCTTGTGCGGTTTCTTGAGGGAAAGGGTAAAAGAGTGTTCTACACCGTAAGGGAGCATCCCGCACAGAACGACCTTTCCATGGAGGACGTCCGCCGGCTGGGTCTTGAAAGGATGCATCCCCGTATCATATCGACAGGCAAGGCCAACGTTGGTCTGTCGAGGGAAGACATGACCGGCGAGATCGAGAGACTCTGGCAGGGTGGAGGTCCCGTCATCGCGAAGGGGATGGCAAATTTCGAGACTATCAGTGAATTTGACGAGGAACGTCAGGTGGTATATATAATGAAGGTGAAGTGCCCCGCCGTTGCCTGTGCAGTCGACAGCGGCATCGGGACATACATGGCTCACGTGAGGTGATGAAGCATATGGCAGGAAAACAGGACTACTATGAACTGCTCGGGGTATCGAAAACCGCCTCGGAAGAGCAGATAAAGAAGGCGTACCGGAAACTGGCATTGAAGTATCACCCCGACCGCAACCCGGGCAACAAGGAGGCCGAAGAGAGGTTCAAACTTATCAACGAGGCCTATGCGGTGCTCAGCAACGCCGAGAAGCGCAAACAGTTCGATACCTTTGGCATGGGAGGCTTCCAGCAACGTTACAGCGAAGAGGACATCTTCAGAGGATTCAACGTGGGTGACCTTTTCAAGGACCTTGGCTTTGGCGGGGGTGACATTTTCAGCATGATCTTCGACAGGCAGGGCGGCCGGGGAGCACGACAGCAGCAGCGGCAGCAGCAGCAACCCTGGGATTTCGGCGACTACATCACCCGGCAGCAGCAGGGAACCGAGCCGGTCCGCGACCTGGACCTCCACTATGAACTGGAAATACCCTTCATGGACGCCATGCATGGGGCTGAAAAAAGGATATCCCTGGCCACGGCGACGGGAACGGAAGAAGTGAATGTCAAGATACCGAAAGGGATTGCAAGCGGAAAAAAGCTGAGGCTCAAAGGCAAGGGCAATCAGGGCCGAGCCGGACAGCGCGGGGACCTGTACATAACCATGAAGGTGGGGGAACATCCCGTCTTCAAACGCACCGGCAATGACCTCTATGTAACAAGGGAAGTGAAACTCACGGATGCGCTTCTCGGGACCGTCGTCGAGGTCCCGTCCATTGACGGACCCAAAAGGGTCACCATCCCACCGGGAGTGAAAAGCCATTCCAAGGTCCGTCTGAAAGGTTTGGGCGTCCCCAATCAGGGCGGCGACGAATACGTGGAGGTTATCATCGACATCCCCAAGAAACTTACCGACAGGCAGAAGAGTCTCCTCGAAGAACTCAGAAAGGAAGGTTTATAGTGCTCCCTCGAAGGCATATCCTGGATGTCTGGGAACTTATCAAGGACAAGGAAGACCTGAGATCCATGGCCACGATCTCCCTTGCCATCGACGCCATCAAGTACATGCATAACGAACCAAAAAAGGACCATCTTGTCGAGGCTCTGGAACTCAATGAGTTTATCTGCTTCATGTTCCCCGCCAAGCGTCCCAGGAACAGGTCCCTTCTCTATCACATCGTCTCCGACCTCCTGGGGCTTCTCATGTATGGCATACCCAGCACCCGAAAATACGCCATCGACAATATCGAAACGGTGAACTACTCCGAAAAGAACATGGAGATCTACCCCGTCATCGAAGTGTGGAACAGTCTTAAATCAAAGGTCTACAAGAAGAAGCACGGCGCGGAAGACATCATAGACGGCTTCATCAGAAAGATCCGCGTCGAAATGGACGTCCTCGAGCGATTCCCCTTTGTGGAAGAGATCTTTCTCGATTCAAGGGACCGGGTAAAGGAATGGCTCCCCTCCTTCGCAAGCTACTATGATGAAAGCAGAAAGAAGGTCCGCGGCGCCTACGATCGCTGGTGGGCGCTGTGGCTGTGTGATAACAACAAGGAAGAGATCCTCGCGGCCATGATCGACCGCCTCGCATCACAGGCCGAGCGTGAGTATGAAACCGTGATCGACAAAGAAAAAGTCTTTTCGTCCATCATTTCCGACCCCGATACGAACCGGCTGGAAAACGAACTGTTCACCAAATGGTATAGGGAAGGGGTAAATTTATTGCTAAAAATTTAACCCCCGGTATTGACAAGAACTTACCCACATCCTTATATTAAGTCTGGCAATCGTTTTTACCTATTGCTAATTTAACAATCACAGAAAGGAGTGTGAAACAATGAAGGTTAAACCATTACAGGACAGAATTCTTATCAAGAGAATCGAGGAAGAGGAAAGAACGAAGGGTGGCATAATCATTCCTGACGCTGCCAAGGAAAAACCCCAGGAAGGAATGGTGGTTGCGGTGGGCGATGGAAAGATCCTCGAAAGCGGCCAGAAGGCACCATTGACCGTGAAGCCGGGAGACAAGATCCTCTTCGGAAAATACTCTGGTACGGAGATCAAGGTCGACGGCGAAGAGCATCTCATTCTCAGGGAAGACGATGTTCTTGCAATTGTAGAAGATTAATTAAGGAAGGAGGGATCAAAGGATGGCTAAAGAAATCAAATATGATCAGAACGCAAGGGAGGCACTCCTGAGGGGCGTCAACACACTGGCCGACGCCGTCAGAGTGACTCTTGGACCTAAAGGGAGAAACGTTATTCTCGAAAAGACCTTCGGCTCCCCCACCGTAACAAAGGATGGAGTGACCGTTGCCAAGGAGATCGAGATCGAAGACAGATTCGAGAACATGGGCGCCCAGATGGTCAAAGAGGTCGCCAGCAAGACAAGTGATGTAGCCGGCGACGGTACCACAACGGCAACAGTCCTCGCCCAGTCGATCTACCGTGAAGGCGCCAAGCTTGTCGCGGCCGGTCACAACCCCATGGAACTCAAACGCGGCATCGAGAAGGCAGTCGAGGTCATCGTAGCTGAACTGAAAACGTTCTCCAAGCCGACCAAGGACCAGAAAGAGATCGCACAGGTCGGGACCATCTCCGCGAACAACGACGACACCATCGGCAACATTATCGCCGAGGCCATGAGCAAGGTCGGCAAGGAAGGCGTCATCACCGTTGAAGAAGCCAAGAGCATGGAAACGACCCTCGACATCGTCGAAGGCATGCAGTTCGACAAAGGCTACATCTCACCGTACTTCGTCACCAACCCGGAAAAGATGGAAGCGGTCCTCGACGAGCCTTTTATCCTCATCAATGAGAAGAAGATCAGCAACATGAAGGACCTCCTGCCGATCCTCGAGCAGGTGGCGAAGATGGGCAAGGCTCTCCTCATCGTCTGCGAGGACGTTGAAGGCGAGGCCCTGGCCACGCTCGTGGTGAACAAGCTCAGGGGCACCCTGAAGATCGCCGCAGTAAAGGCACCGGGCTTCGGTGACAGAAGAAAGGCAATGCTGGAAGATATCGCCATCCTCACCGGTGGTCAGATGATCTCCGAAGAACTGGGCATCAAACTCGAAAGCATCACCCTGAAGGATCTGGGACAGGCCAAGAGGGTCGTCATCGACAAAGACAATACGACGCTCGTTGACGGCGCAGGCGACAAATCAGACATCGAGGGACGGGTCAAACAGATTCGCACCCAGATCGAAGAAACCACATCCGATTACGACAGGGAAAAACTCCAGGAAAGGCTCGCGAAACTCGTTGGCGGTGTTGCCGTGATCAACGTAGGCGCAGCGACGGAATCGGAAATGAAAGAAAAGAAAGCCCGCGTCGAGGACGCCCTCAATGCCACCAAGGCGGCCGTTGAGGAAGGCGTCATCCCCGGCGGAGGCGTGTCCTTCATCAGGTGCATCGCGAAGCTCGATACACTCAAGCTCGAAGGTCAGAGACAGTTCGGCGTCAATATCGTCAAGAAGGCCATCGAAGACCCTCTGCGCTGGATCGCGACCAACGCCGGCCACGACGGGTCCATCATTATCGAGAAGGTAAAGAACGGCAAAGGCAACTTCGGTTTCGACGCCGCGAAGGAAGAGTATGTCGATGATATGGTGGCCGCAGGCATCATCGATCCGACCAAGGTCGCCCGCACGGCCCTTCAGAATGCCTCTTCAGTGGCATCCCTGTTGCTCACCACCGACTGCATGATCGCGGAAAAACCAAAAGACAAAGGCGCTCAGATGCCTATGATGCCCCCGGGAGGAATGGGCGGCATGGACGGCATGTACTAAGAAACAACAAGGGGACCTCTCACGAGGTCCCCTTTTCCATCTTCCCCTTCCCCTTGACTACTCGCTGTGATACTTGAAGGAAATATTGAGCCTCACCCTGTACTGGCTCACTTTTCCATTCTCCAGCGTCACATCCTGCTTGATAACCTCGGCGACACGCAGGTCTTCGAGGGATTTTCCCGCAGTCTCAAGGGCGTTCTTAGCGGCTTCCTCCCAGGACTTCTCGCTTGTTCCTACGATCTCGATGATCTTATAAACACTACCCGCCATACTCGCCTCCTATCTTGGATTTACTAAAAGCAGGTTATAGGCTCTTTTATAGCACAGAAAAGAAATCTGTCAATCGGGTAATGGGGGGGGTA
>JAQVWF010000022.1 GCA_028698615.1 Syntrophorhabdaceae bacterium | reverse complement strand
ACCTATGCCGAGAGAACCTTCCGGGAAAAGACCGGCACCGCCGAGAAAGGGCATTTTCTCAAGGAGGATTGCCCTTACCCCGCTTTCGGCAGCGGTGAGTGCCGCCGACAGGCCGCTCAAGCCCCCGCCGGCAATAACGATATCGGTCTCGAACTTCTGGCATTCTGTGGACAGTGTCTGTGATCTCATGATGGATTTCAGTACCTCCCAAAGATGAACGTCAATCTTATCCCGCTTCTCCGCTGAATGAGATTCTGTTCACGTTACGTATCCTGCGGGTCTGTCGAAAAATACATTACCGGGACGATAAAGTCAACTCGCCGAAGGAAGGCCCGGCACGCCGCATTCACTACCCTGGCCGCAATTACTTTGTCTCTCTCCATGCTCCAGATCAAGGAGGTCTCCCGTTTTTTCATCTTGATTCAAGCGGCAAGGTCGTACTAGTCTTGTATTGGAAAACGGACTCCACGTGAAGAGGAAAGGAGCAAAAGCATGGAAGACAGGATACATGAGGTTGCCCGACTGATTGCAGGCGCGAAGAAGGTTGTTGTTTTCGTTGGTGCCGGGTTGAGCACGGAATCGGGGATACCTGATTTTCGGAGTCCCGGGGGCGTCTGGGACAGGTACGATCCGGCTGATTTTGATTTTCAGAATTTTCTCTCCCGGGAATCATCGCGGGAGAAATACTGGCAGATGGCGACGGAGATGTATGAGGCAATGAAGGACGCGAAACCCAACGCGGGGCATCTTGCCATAGCTGAACTTGAGCGGCTCGGTAAGCTCGACTGCCTTGTCACGCAGAACATAGACGGTCTTCATTTCAAGGCGGGCAATTCGGAGACCAGGGTGTTCGAACTTCATGGCACTGCCATGCATGTCGCTTGTCTGGACTGCGGGAAACGGTACGAAAGGGGTCCTATTCAGGAGAGGATAGCGGCCGGCGAGAAAGCTCCCCGGTGTGATTCCTGCGGCGGCCTTCTCAAACCGGCCACCATCTCCTTCGGGCAATCCATGCCTGAACGGGAGACGGCGGAGGCCTTCCGCCGCTCCACGGCATGTGACGTTTTCATAGTCATCGGTTCCTCCCTGGTGGTATATCCGGCGGCCCAGATGCCCGTCGAGGCAAAGCGGGCCGGGGCAAAGCTCGTGATCATCAACCGGGACTCCACCCCCTGCGACAAGATAGCCGATATCGTACTCAACGGCCCTGCGGGAGCGACGATGGAAGCAATAGTGAAAAAGGTCTTCTATTTCCACTCTTTCCACACATCCGGCTGATAGCCGATGGTGGCCTTGTTTCCGTTGCGGACTATGGGGGTCTTGAAAAGCAGGGGGTCGGCGAGGAGTTCTTCCTCGATGTTATGCGTAAGATATTTCAGGTTTCGCCGGGCGTATTGCTTCCCCTCGGTGTCTATGAGTTTTTCGATGCCCACGACGGACCTGACGCTGTTAAGTTCACCTTTGCTGAGGCCTTTGACCGTCAGGTCGATATAGTGGAAGGGTATGCCGCGTTCTTTGAAGAACCGTTGCGCCTTTCGCGTGTTCTGGCATTTGGAGGTACCGAAGATTTGAATGCTCATGGTCGGGCAGGTATCAGTTTTTCAGGCCGGCTATCTTTGATCTCTTGCGTTGAAGGCCGTCGAGTATGGTTTTGCGCAACCTGATCGACTTTGGAGTGATCTCCACGAGTTCGTCCTCGTTGATATAGGAGATACAGTCTTCGAGACTCATGTTTCTGGGGGGTGTGAGGATGACGGCGTCGTCGGAACCGGCCGCCCTCATGTTCGTCAGCTTCTTGCCCTTCGCGGGATTGATCACCAGGTCTATCTCGCGGGCGTGTTCGCCGATGATCTGGCCCCCGTAGACCTTCTCGCCGGGACCAAGGAAAAGCTCGCCTCGCTCCTGCAGGTTGAAGAGGGCGTATGCCACGGTGGTGCATTCCTCCATGACGACGAGAACTCCGTTGTTGCGGTTCCTCATCTCGCCGGCATAGCGGTCATAGCCGTCAAAGATGTAGTTCATCGTGCCCGTGCCCTTGGTCTCCGTCAGGAACTGGGAACGGAAACCGATGAGACCCCTCGTGGGCACGCGGTAGCTCAGTCTCACCATTCCCTTGTCCTGATGCATGTGGACCATCATCCCCTTGCGCCTGCCGAGGTTCTCTATGACGTTGCCGGAAAACTGTTCGTCCACGTCGATGGTCAGTTCTTCGTAAGGCTCGAGGGTCCCTTCCTCGCCTTCCTTGAATATGACCTTCGGGCGGGTCACCTGGAATTCATAGCCCTCCCTGCGCATTTTTTCGATGAGTATGGAGAGGTGAAGTTCACCGCGGCCGGAGACCTTGTATCCTATGGAGTCGACAAGTTCCTCGACGACGAGTGCCACGTCGGAAAGTGTCTCCCGCATGAGTCTTTCCCTGATGTGGCGCGATGTCAGGAACCGTCCTTCCTTGCCGGCAAACGGCGAATCGTTGGGGATGAAGTTCATCGATATCGTCGGCGGGTCGATGTCGATACCGGGAAGGGGCGCCGGATTCTCGGGGTCCGTCAAAGTCTCACCGATCGTTATGGACTCCATGCCGGCGATGGCGACGATCTCACCGGTGCCCGCGATCTGTGTCTCTTCCATGGAACTTCCCTTGAAGCGGTAGACCTTCGTTATCCGTGCCGGTGAGGACGGAGTGCCCTCGGTGGCCACGATAACGTCCTTGTTGAGGTTGAGGACGCCGGAGGTGATCTTCCCGATGGCAAGTCTGCCGAGGAAGGGCGAATAGGAGAGCGAACTCACGAGCATCTGCAGCGGGGCCTCGGGATTTCCTGTGGGAGGGGGCACCGAACGAACGATCATGTCAAAGAGAGGTATCATGGAGCCGCATTCCTGCGTGTGGTCCAGCGTAGCGTAGCCGGCCTTTGCAGATGCGTAGATGATAGGGAAATCAAGGATGTCGTCAGGCGCATCGAGTTTGACAAAGAGATCGAAGACCTGGTCCACCACCCAGTCGCATCGCGCAGCCGGCTTATCGATCTTGTTGACGACGACGATGACGGGCAATTTGAGTCCCAGCGCCTTTTTCAGAACGAACCTTGTCTGGGGCATCGGTCCTTCGGCGGCATCGACGAGAAGCAAAACGCCGTCGGCCATCTTGAGAACCCTTTCCACCTGGCCTCCGAAATCGGCATGGCCCGGAGTATCGATGATGTTGATGAAGAAGTCCTTATAGACGAAGGAGCCGTTCTTCGAGGAGATGGTGATACCCCTTTCTCTCTCGAGATCCATGGAATCCATGAGTCTTTCTTCAACTATCTCGTTGTGGCGGAACATCCCGCTCTGCCTGAACAACTGGTCCACGAGCGTAGTCTTGCCATGATCAACGTGTGCGATGATCGCAATATTCCTGATCTTATTCTGTTCCATAGGGATAGATATTGAAGGCAGGCCCGGTTTCTGGCCGGGCCTGCGCTGGGTGGCTATGCCTTTGCTACGTTAGATGCCGCGGGGCCTTTCGGGCCGCTGACTACTTCAAAGGTAACCTGGTCGCCCTCGGACAGGGATTTGAAGCCGCTACCCTGAATGGCTGAGTAATGCACGAACACGTCTGTGCCGTCATCACCAGTGATAAAACCGAAACCCTTTGACTCGTTGAACCATTTCACAGTTCCTTTGGCCATGTTACAAACCTCCTAATAGAATGTGGAAGAAAAGGAACTGTGCTATGGGACAGACAACAAAAATGGAAAATTCCTGCGTATGTGACGAACAGCTTGTTCCTTCCTATGCTCCGGGGTCGATTATCGCACAAAAATAGCGAGAGTGCAAGATATATTCTCAAGAGGGCTTAAAAAAACAGGGGAACAGGGCGTTTTCTCCCTTGATAAGGGATACGGGATTCCTTTAATCTAGAAAAGGGAATAAGCTGCGGTTTGTGTTGGCGGGACTGCTTGAATCCTTGAGGAGGCTGAATATGGCGGATTTTGACAGGGGGCTTCGATCGTATGATCGGCCGGAGATCCTCTACCGGCTTTTTTTCCCCAGGCGGGATCTCACGCCGGATTCGCGAGACTCCGGGGTGCTTAACCGCTTCGTTGAGGTGTCGGAGGGCATTTCAGTCTGCTGCCGTTTCTACCCCGCAGGGAAGGACGGGCCGAACATCCTGTATTTTCACGGCAACGGAGAGGTGGCATCCGATTATGACTACGTGGCGCCCGTCTATGCGCAGCGCGGATTGAACCTTTTCGTGGCCGACTACCGTGGATATGGCGGAAGCGGTGGAAATCCCACGTGCACCGCCATGATAAAGGATGCCCATCCCATCTTTCGTGATTTTATGCGCTGTATCGAGGAGGATGGTCTTACCGGAGACCCTTTCGTCATGGGCCGCTCCCTTGGAAGCGCCCCGGCCATAGAACTCGCTTACCATTATCAGGACGAACTCAGGGGGCTCATCGTGGAGAGCGGTTTCGCCAGTGCCCGGAATCAGGTTGCCAGGCTGGGCGTGGAGTATCTCTTCGGCGACGAGGACCCTGTTGGGTTCGGCAACGATTTGAAAATAAAGGATGTGAAGGTCCCCACACTTATCATCCACGGCGAGTGGGATGAGATCATCCCGTCATCCGAGGGGAGGGCGCTTTATGACCTTTCCGGGGCAGCCGACAGATCGTGTCTTTTCATCCCCCGGGCCGGTCATAACGATATTATGATGCTCGGGTCGACGGCCTATATGGACGCGGTCAATGCGTTCACCGACAGGGCATGACGATCAAATCGAAATAATGTCTTGATATCGACCGCCTTAATATGGTCTTTTTATTTATTCAATCAATTGGGATGAAGCAACACAATCAAGTGACAAAGTAACTCATAAAAAAGGAGGGACTATGGCTAACAAACCTGTAGAAATCGTTCAATTGGCCGGCGATGCTGGCAAGTACAAGGCTAATCTTACGCCAGGCAATTACCTCGTACGCAGTTTTATGGCAGGCCTCTTTATTGCGGTTGGAGGGGCCCTCGCCACGGTATGCGGAACGGGGCTGCAGAACTCGATGGGCGCCGGGTTCAAATCCATGATAGCCGGGGCCGTCTTCCCCGTCGGCTTGATAGCCATCGTTCTTACCGGCATGTCGCTTTTTACCGGTGACACGATGCTGATTCCCATGGCTGTATTTCAGAAAAAATCGACCTGGGGGAAGGTCATCAATGCCTGGTTCTGGGTTTATATCGGAAACTTCATCGGCTCCTTGTTCTGGGCGTATCTAATGTCCGTAGGGCCTTTCAGCAAGGGTGGCGGGGCTGAACTGACGGCGTTTGGTCAGAGTGCCGTGGCGATCGCCCAGGCAAAGACACTGCCCTATATGGCAAACGGCGGCGCGGGTATGTGGTCGGCCTTCATGAAGGGAATTGGATGTAACCTCCTCGTGAACCTTGCCATTTTGCTCGCTCTTTCGTCGAAGAACATGATCGGTAAGTTTTTCGGAATATGGTTCCCCATCATGGCCTTTGTTTCCTCCGGGTTCGAGCACTGCGTGGCCAACATGTATTTCATCCCCGTAGGTATCATGCTTGGCGCAAACGTGACATGGGGACAGTTCATTTACTGGAACCTGATCCCTGTAACGCTCGGGAACATCGTGGGCGGGTTTGTTTTCATCGGGGCGGTTTATTATATTTCCTTCAAGAAAGAGCTTTCATCAGTGTCGCCTACTTGACGAAGTTAGAAAGAGACCCCGGGGCATAAACGCCCCGGGGTTTTTATAGCAGTTTACCTTCTCTTAACGACACAGGCGGTCTTCAGCCGCCTGCAGGGTTTCCATCTTTTTCGCAAAGGCAAAGCGAACAGTCTTCTTCCCCATCCCGCGGGTCCCATAGAAGCATGAGCCGGGAACGACCGCTACCCCGAGATTGGCGGGAAGCCATCGGGCGAAAGAATAATCGTCACCGTCAAAATCCCAGGCACCGAAATCCGCCATCGCGTAGAAGGCCCCTTCCGGTGACTGTACGGCGAAGCCGGCCTTCCGGAGAATGGATATCATTTTGTCCCTCCTGAGCGTATAGTCTTCGCTCAACCGGCTGTAGTATTCGTCGGGCAGACCGAGGACGGCGGCACATGCCGCCTGCAGGGGCGCCGGTGCACAGATGGTCATAAAGTCATGAACTGTTCTCAAGATGGTGCTGAGGGGATTGAGCGCACAGGCATAGCCGAGCCGCCAGCCTGTCATTGCAAAGGTCTTTCCCAGACCGCTGATGGTGACGGTGCGCTCTGCCATGCCCGGAATGGTTGCGACAGGGATGTGGGGATGCCCGTCGTAAATGATATGTTCGTAGATCTCGTCGGTGACGGCTATGACGTTGAATTCCTGGCATAGCTGAGCGATCCCCTCCAATTCTTCTCTGGTGAATATGTGCCCCGTGGGATTGTGGGGTGTATTGATGAGGATGGCCCGCGTGCGGTTGTTGAAGGCGGCCCGGAGCACGTCGAGGTCAAGGGTGTAGCCCGGTGCGCCCAGGGGCACGAAACGGGGTACGCCGCCGGCAAATACTATGGCGGGAAGATATCCCTCGTGATAGGGTTCGATGACGATGACCTCATCATCGGTGTTGATGATCCCCATGAGAGTGGCAAGGATGGCCTCGGTGACGCCGCAGGTGACCGTTATATGCTGGTCGGGGTCAAACTCAAGTCCGTACCATCGCCGCATCTTGACTGCGATGGCCTGTCTGAGCGCGGCTGTGCCCCAGGTGATCGTATACTGGTTCCCGCCTGATTCAAGGGCCTGGTGGGCGGCCTCGATGGCTTCCCGCGGCGGATCGAAATCGGGAAAGCCCTGCGAGAGGTTGATCGCGTTGTGCGTGATGGCAAGGCGCGTCATCTCGCGGATGAAGGATTCCCTTATCATGTGCAGGCGCCTTGCGCCCCCTCCCTTGACGGGATCGAACCGTTTGCCGAAAAGCGAAGCCTTTTCGCTTTCCAGAATATCCATGATGCGTGCATCCTTCCGGGCCTCCTGTTCTTCCAAAGTTTTCATTGTCTCCTCCCTGTTCTCACGGTTACCTCGTGTCTTCTCATCATGTCCTCCCTTAATTCCTTGCATAAAAAAAAGGCCATGGATCTGGTCCATGGCCTTGAAGATCGAAAAGGCCATGGGTTTTGCACCCATGGCCTTCTTTCCTACCCTGTCAGGAGAAAGTTCGACACGAGTGCCCCTTCGTATAATAGTAATAATAATAGTAAAAGGACGTGCCGACTTTCATCATAGTTTTATCAGTGTACGGGAGCTTGAAGGGCTTGTCAATTAATTTGTTGGTCCCTCGCCCTGTGCATCGGGTTTTACCGGAATGAAGATCACGGTTTGAAGTTCCTGAGGATCCGTCGTTCCCGGATCGTTGAGATAGAACTCGTAGCTCCCTCTCTCGGGTTTGTGACCATTACTGTTCATCCATTCCGCAAGCGCGAGATAGGCTGACTCGATCTCTTCGTATGGCCCGGTGTGGATGGTTGAGGCGGCCTTTTCAATGGATATCTGCCTCGATGCGATGTCTCCCCTTCCGGGGAGCGGCTTGCCGACGGGCAGTCCCATTTCGACATCGAGGTCTTCCATCTCCACATTGTAATAGATGGCGAAGGGGGGGCCGATTATATCCTCACCGAGCTCTTCAAGGTATTCCACAAGAGATGCGAAGGATGACGCGAAGACATCAGGCAGATGCTCAACGTTCACCCGGGTCCTGATGGTCACCGTCGAATGCGGTTCTATGGCGCTAAGCTCACAGCTGTACGACATCGAGGAACCTCCTTATTGGCCGACTGTTTCGGTCTTCCATATGCTACATGAAGATGCGGCCGGAAGGCAAACAAAACATTCCAGCGCACAACAGGGGCGCGTCCCTGATGTCACTAAGGCGGGCAGGCGCGAGGCTTCTATATCGATTTGTTCTGGATCTTCTCGACCGTTTTTGTAAAGACTTCCGGCACGTGTGCGATGCGGTGCGTCGTGTAATCGAAGGTAACGACACCGGCTTCTGTCAGGGCGATAAGGGTGTCCGCCTTCATTACGCGATGGAAGATACGGAAACCCCCGGAACGCATCTCCCCGATATGGGTATCGATGTGTATCTCGTCGAAGATGAAGGCCTCCGCCCTGTAATTGACGGCGAGATCGGCCATGATTATCCCCGTCTTGCCGTCGCCGAGATCGCCTTCGCTGAACCCCATGGAATGGAACATCTGCGCACGGGCGGTGCCTGCGAGGGTAACGAGAGAGTCATTCCCCAGATGCCCTCCATAATTGATATCCCGGGGATGGAGAGTCATCGGAATGGTGAATTCGTACATCCTTTGCTCCTGAAGCTTAACACGCGGCATCCAAACCTCCTGACCGAAAAGACAGTTTCAGGTCTCAGCAACTGTGCCGAGACGTTGTTTTCATTTTGTCATATTTTTGAGCAGCTTTTCCAGTTTCTTCAACTGGTCTCCGTAGCCGGCCCAGTCTCCCTGGCGTTGGAGCTGCATCATGCGTTCGAATGTGCTGCTGGCCTGTTTGGCCAGATCATTGATACTTGAGGAGGACGACGGTGCGCCTTTTGCCTGCGCCGCGGAAGGAGCCAATCCCCTGCCGCCGAATATCTTTTGAAAGGCCGCCTCGAGACTTTCCTCCATGACGACATTGTTCTCGTAGGCCACGATGACCCGACTTAGTTCCGGCAGTCCGCCCTTGTCCGCCGCAGAGAGGAAAAGCGGCTGGATATAGAGCAAGGCCGACTCCACGGGGATGATCAGGAGACTGCCCCGTATGACCTGGGACCCTCTCTGTCCCCAGAGCGTGAGTTGCTGGGATATGTAGGAATCCTGGTCGATGCGTGCGTCGATCTGCCTCGGGCCGTAGATAAGGCGGTCTCTGGGGAAGGTGTAGACGATCAGTTTCCCATAGTTGGGGGCATCACACCGGGCGGCGAACCATGCCGCGAGATTGTCCCGTTTGGCCGGTGTGTAAGGGGCGAGAAGCACATACTCCTCGGCTTTTTCGCCGGGGAGCTTCATGATCAGGTAGTAGGGTTCCATCGATTTGTCGCCATAAGAAGGGATCTCCCAGAGGTCCTCTTTGTTGTAGAACGTCTTCGGATCGTCCATATGATAGGTGGCATAGAGGGATGCCTGGGTCTTGAAAAGGTCCCTTGGATAACGTATGTGTCTCCTCAAGTCTTCCGGCATTGCGTTGAGATTCTGAAAGAGACCGGGGAATATGGCGTTGTATACCTTTGCGATGGGGTCGTCGGGATCGCTCAGGTAGTACTTGATCGCGCCGTTGTATGCGTCGACGGTCACCTTGACGGAGTTTCTCATGTAGTTTACCCTGTTGCGCAGTTGCCTGGAATAGGGCAGGCGTGTTGAAACCGTGTATGCGTCGATCATCCAGTAAAGCTTTCCCGAGTCGGATATGACCATGTAGGGGTCCTGGTCCAGGGAGAGGAAGGGCGTTGCCTTGCGAACCCTTTCCGTTATGTTGCGGAAATACAGGATGCGGCTGTCGGGCTTGATGTCTGACGAGAGAAGTATCTTGGCATCTTTAAAATGGGATGCAAAGACCAGCCTTTTGAAGATCGAATCGAAGGCCACACCGCCGGACCCTTTGTAGGAACTGTAGACATTGCCCTCGGCGGTGGGATAGCTGAACTCGGGGATTCGTGTATTTGCGATGGCATAGCTGCCGGTAAGCTCACCGAAATAGATCTCGGGGGTGGTCACCTTTATGTCTTTCGTGGTGGAAGCGGGTGGTATGTCCTTCATTACGAACTCGGGCAGGCCCTCCGGGGTGATCCTGGCCACATGGGCCAACGAAACACCGTTGCCATGGGTAAAGACCAGCTTTTCGTTGATCCATGACTTGCTCGGCAGGTCGTCATAGGAGAGCTCCCTGGCGGACAGCATCACCTGCAGGTACTTTCCATCGATCCCGTACCTGTCGTTATCGATGCTCGTGAACTTGTAGTATGTCCGTATCTGCTGGAGTTGGCTCAATGTCTTGAGGAGCGGGCCTTCATCCCAGAGCCTGATGTTCCTGATCGTGGTATCGTTCTTCTGAATATCTTTTGCAGAGAGGTTGTACGAAACATTGAAAGGCTTCAGGTCGATTTTTTCAAGGCCGTACCCGTACCGGGTAAATGCGATGTGGTGCTGTATAAAAGGTTTTTCCAGGTCGAGTTCGTTGGGTGTTACCTTGAAGTTTTGCAGCAAGCCCGGATAAACGACCATGCCGATAATGTAAACGGCGATGACAGCCCCGACGGGATAGAAGGCGGCCGTGAATCTGCTCTTCGCAAAAGCGATGACAAAGGCCGCCCCGGCGATAACGGAGAGGTACATCAGCATGTTCAAGACAAAAAGCTTTGCATAAACGTCGGTGTAGCCGGCTCCGGCGATGATCTGGTGGGATGCATAGAGCAGGTCGAACCTGTCCAGGTAAAAGCCGAAGGCTGTCTTGAAAAGCACCAGCGCGCCGAGAATACCGAGGTGGATGCGTATCTCCTTTGCTATGAAGAACTGGAAGCGGCTCACGTGAAAACCGCGCCTGATGGTGTAGGACACAATACTGATGACCAGCGACATGAAAAGGAGAAAACCCAGGTACGAACTCAGTGATTGATACAAGGGCAGCTTAAAGAAATAAAACCCCACATCCCTTCCGAAGATCGGGTCGGAAACCCCCGTTGCGACGCCGTTCAGGAAGAAAAGGATCTGGTCCCAAAGGCCGGCCCCCCACAATGCCCCGAGGATGCCGACAAAAATGCAGACCAGAAGACCCAGAAGCCGCGAAAGGCTTGCCAGTCTGTCCATGCTTAGCGACACCGTTGTATAACCGTTGAGGGTGATGCTCGCTTCCGGGAACCCTATCCTGTTGATGAGTCTTGTATTGGCGAAAATAAAGAGGAATGCGAATGCGCCGAAAGCCAGACCCGAAAGGAGCTCAACGGAGATGACCCGCGAGAATACAAATTGATACCCCGTTTCCACGAAGAAAAGCCAATCCACATAAAGGCCCACGAGCCGTGAAAGGGCAGCGAGAAGGACCAGAACCGAAGCTATCAAGATGAACCGTTTCCTGCGGCTTATTACCATGCGATCTCCTGATTGTAGTGATTTGCAAAGGTTAGCACTATTTTACAACGTTGGGAACAGATTCTTATGTAAAGCGAGATACAAAGAGGCGGGTAATGGACAATGGGCCACAGGAAGAAACAGGAATTGTAAAAGTCAACCTCCTGCCGAATACCCCAGGGGTCGTCATTCCGGGGAAGGCCGGAATGACGGAAAACCCTTGGACCGTCCGGGAAAAGGCTGACTCATGCAGGAATTCTTGCCCTCTCTATCCTGTCGCACCGTGCCTATCATCTACTTCAATTTATGTTTTCTCGCCCATTGTGCGACGTCGATGGGAGTCTCAAGGATCTCAACTCCGGCGGCGCGGAGCGCCTCGTGTTTACCTGGGACGGTTCCGGTGCTGCCGCGCACTATGGCGCCGGCGTGGCCCATCTTCTTGCCCTGCGGCGAATAGCGGCCCGCTATGTAGGCGGCAACGGGTTTCTTCATCTGCCTGGCAATGAAGCCGGCGGCTTTTTCTTCTTGCTCTCCCCCGACCTCTCCCACAACGATGACCGCATCAGTATCTTTGTCTCTTTCAAAAAGCTCCAGGATATCGGCAAGATTCCTGAGAACTACGGGGTCCGCCCCCATGCCCACGACGGTGCTCTGTCCCACGTTGCTTTCGGAGAGTATCCCCGCAAACTCGTAGGAAAGCGTTCCGCTTCGTGAGATGATTCCCACCCGGCCCGGTGCGAAGAGCGATGCGGGCATGATGCCCATCTTGCCCATACCGGGGACAAGGATGCCGGGCGTTGTGGGTCCCAGGGCGAAGACGCCCCTTTCAATGGCGTAGCTGCGCATTCTCAGGACATCCTTGACGGGTATATGTTCGGGGACGATCACAATGAGCTTTACCCCGGCATCGATGGTCTCCAGAAATGCATCGAGCACAAAGGCGGCGGGAACAAAGAAGACCGATGCGTTGGCCCCCGTTTCCTTTACGGCCTCCAGGACGCTGTTGAAAACGGGAACGCCTTCGACGTTGGTTCCCCCCTTTCCCGGAGTGACGCCGCCCACAACCCTCGTGCCGTATTCCAGCATCCAGTGGGTCTGGGCACTTCCGATGCGGCCGGTGATGCCCTGTACTATAACACGTGTGGAATCATTCATGAGTATGCTCATAGGAAAACCTCATATAGTTCAATTATCGATGATCGGTTCATATTCATAGGCTGAATGGGATCACCTGGTCTTTGCCGGGGCCTTCGGGCGGCCTGCGGAAGTCTTCTTGCCCGGTCCGACGAGCTTGTAGAGAACATCGACGGCCTTCTCCGTGGCGGCTTCTGTTACGACATGGACCCCGCCTGACCTGAATATTTCCCATGTCTCTTCCTGCCGGTTGCCCAGTGCCTTGGCAACAACGGGAATCTTCACGTTGTGCTCGTTCATGTATCTGATGACCCCCTTCGCACCTTCGTGAATGGGGTTGATGCCGCCGTAAACATTGATGAATATGCCCCTCAGGTCAGGTTTCATCATGATGAGTTCCATGCACCTGTACAATAGGTCTGCGGTAATACCTCCGCCGGTTTCAAGGAAGTTGGCCGGTTTCATCCTCTGGCCGATGATGTCCATGGAGGCCATACCCAGCCCCGCACCGGAGGAAATGAGGCCTATGTCGCCATCGAGGTCCACGTAGGTGACGCCGATCTCCCTTCCTCTTCTTTCCAGGGGATTCTCTATGCGGTCGACGCGGTCAGGAAGGGGAAAGCGTATCCGCGAAAGGGCGGAGTCGTCCACTTCAAGCACGGCATCGACAGCCATTAACGCGCCGTTGGACAGGACAACGAGGGGGTTGATCTCGGCGATGAGGGCCTCGTATCGCGTAGCAATATGATAGAGCTGGCCGATTATCTCGCTCCAGGGGGTTATGAGCTTGTGATCGAGACCGAGCATTCTCAGCAGGCTGCGGGACTGGTAGGGGTAATAACCGAAAGAAGGCTCGATATGGATGGCGGCGATCCGCTCCGGCGACGTCTTCGCGGTTTCCTCAATGAGCACACCGCCCTCGGTGCTGACGACGATGACAGGTTTGCCTGAATAACCGTCCACGGTCATACCGAGATAGAATTCCTTGACGATGTCCACCTTCTGGCACACCAGTACTTTTCGGACCGGCATCCCTTTGATCTCGGAGGTGAAAAGCTCATCCGCCGCCTCTTTCAGCTCGTCCGGGTTCGATGCCGTCCTGATGCCGCCGGCAAGTCCCCGACCGCCGACAAGGACCTGTGCCTTGATGATGACGGGATATCCTATTTCGCTGGCAACATGGAGGGCATCGTGCATGTCGCCGACAAGCTCGCGCCGGGGAACAGGTATGTGGTTCTGTTCAAAAATGTCCAGTGCTTCATATTCGTGAAGTCTCATATCGGGATCCCTTTTTGTTGATTTGGCTTCATGTGCAACCCGGCGTAAGCCGGAATTACAACCATCAAGTATAAATGTAATGTCATTTGATGTCAATGCTGTTGATTAATAATGTGATTATAAAGTGAATGAAGAAGAGGGGTAATCGGTCATAGGCAATGGGTAATGAGTTATAGTGCACAGACTTCAATCCCATGACCCGTTACATTTTTTTAAAAAATATAATTGCATTTGTGATTTTATTTATGTAAAGTTACTCATGGCACAGACAAAGACAAAAAAACCAACCAAGCAACCGGAAGACAGCAGTCAGATAGCGTACCAGGGTATTCGGCGGATGATCTACTCCAAGGAGCTCGTGCCCGGACAGAAGATCGCCTACAGGGACCTTGCGGAAAAGCTCGACCTCAGCCCCACGCCCATTATTCAGGCACTCAGAAGGCTTGAGCTTCTCGGGTTCGTCTGCCATGAGACGAACAGGGGATTTTACATGTCGCCTTTCAGTCTCAAGGAGATCGAGGAGATCTATGAGATGAGGGAGCTCATTGAGCCATCGCTGGTCGCAGATACTGTCCAGAACATCGACAAGAAAGGGCTTTCAGAGCTCAAAGCCGCACTTGAGGCACATCTTTCCGCAGAACGCGATTTTTACCTTAAGGAGAGGCTTTTCAAGAACAGGGAGTTCCATCTTACCCTGGCCTCGCTTTCCAAGAAAGAGACCCAGATACGGATACTTCGAAATCTCTTCGATATCCTGTTTCTCAAGTACAGCGACCTGCCCAGGTCATCGCTGGTCGCGACGGACCAGGAACATCAGGAGATCTACGACGCCGTCTCATTAAGAAGTATGGATCGTGCGCAGACGGTGCTGAAGAACCACGTCACGAACGTGAAGGTTCAGGTATTGTCAAGCGTGCGGAAGATGCTTGCCGAGCAGGAACGTTCCCAATTCTAGGAACACGTCGGATACCGAATTCCATTTAGAGGAGGCAATTACTAATGGGTATCAAAACAAAAGACGAATATATCGAATCATTGAGGTCCCTCAAACCGACAGCGTACATGTTCGGTGAACGCATCACGAACATAGTGGATAATCCCCGTCTTCGGGCAGGGATAGAAGCGACGGGCGCAACATACGAGATGGCCGAGATCGACCCCGGGCTTATGATCACGACAAGCCCGCTCATCAATGAACCGGTGAGCCGCTTCACCCTTCCGCCATCGACAATTGAGGATCTCGTTGCCCGCGTGAAGGTGAACCGCAGGGTGGCAAACCACGTGGGGACCTGTCATCAGAGGTGCACGGGGCTCGACTGTCTGACGGCCCTTGCCATAGTTACCTACGACATCGACGAGAAATACAAGACAGAGTACTATGCTCGTTACCAGGAATTCTTGAAGCATATGCAGAAGAATGACCTTACCGGCAACGCGGGTGTCACCGACGTCAAGGGAGATCGTTCCCTGGCGCCCCATGAACAGCCTGACAAGGATATGTTCATTCGGGTTGTCGAGAAGAAGGCTGACGGCATAGTGGTCCGCGGCGCCAAGGCTCACCAGACGGGCTCCCTGTCATCCCACGAGATCATCGTTCTTCCTTCCCGTGCAATGGGGAAGGACGACAAGGACTATGCACTCTCCTTTGCCGTTCCCGCGGACACGAAGGGTTTGATCCATGTGGTTGGCCGTTCCACGCTCGACATGCGTGAACTCGACGGCTGCGATATCGGGAACGTCTGTTATTCAAAGTACTGTCCCACCCTCATTTTTGACGACGTCTTCGTCCCCTGGGAAAGGGTGTTTATGTGCGGGGAAACGGAATTTGCCTCCGACATGGTTGTAAAGTTCTCATCCCTTCACCGCCAGAGCCACGGCGGCTGCAAGTCCGGCAAGATCGACTGCATGGTCGGCACGGCGCTTACCCTGATGGATTATAATGGCACGACAAAGGTGGGCCACCTGAAGCAGAAGGTCATCGACATGATCCACAGGGCGGAGACGCTGTATGGATGCTGTCTGGCATCTTCCTATGAGGGGAAGAAACAGCCTTCGGGCACGTACTTCATCGATACGGTGCTTGCCAATGCCTCCAAGATACACGAAGGCAAGGAGATGTCCGAGGCGACAAGGCTTATGATAGATGCCTGCGGTGGATTTGTGGCCGACCTGCCTTCGGACAGGGATTTTGCCAACGGAGAAGTCGGCGACCTCCTGAGAAAATATCTCAAGGGCGTCGACAGCGTTCCCGTGGAGAACCGGGTCAAGATGTACCGCCTGGCGGAAAAGCTGGCCCTCGAAAGCGCCGACACGATCTCGGACATCCACGGTGGCGGCTCTCCCGAGGCGCACAGGGTCACGATCTTCCGTGAAACGAACATCAATGACAAGAAGAAAGCCGCTAAACGGCTTGCGGGAATAGACGATTAAGGTTTCGACGGCAGCATAAGAGACGTGAAAGAGCGGGCAGTCTTCGGACTGCCCGCTCTTTTTTTCTTCACGCCGCACCGGCTGATCAGTATTTGATTAGTCCCGAGAAGTATGTAACGAGCTCGGGGAAGATCTCGATAAGGATCAGGGTTATGACGAAAGACGGCAGGAACCATACGACACCGCGAAACACAGTCGACAACTCGATGTCTTTTGACATGCCGGAGACCACGTAGGCGTTTATGCCGACAGGGGGAGTTATGGCGCCCATGGTCGTGACGATGGTTATGATGACGCCGAACCAGATGGGATCGTACCCCAATCGCTGTGCCACGGGGTAGAAGATCGGAACGGTGATGAGAAGGAAGGCGAGGGCGTCCATGACACAGCCGCCTATGATGTATATCAAAAGCATTGACCAGAGTATCATCCAGCTTGAAACAGGAAGGCCTGAAACCCATGCCGCGGCCTCGTAGGGGAGTCTGGTGACCGCCAGGAATCGACCGAAGATAACGGCGCCGGCCACCAGCAGAAAGATCATGCAGGATATGCGGACCGTGTCGATAACGGCGCCGATGAAACCCTTCCACGTGAGTTTTCTACGGATGAGGCTGATGATGATCGCCACCACGGACCCCGCCGCACCCGCCTCGGAAGGGGTGAAAAACCCTGCGTAGAGACTGAACATGATGATACCGAACATGAGCACCATGTCGATAGCGTCGGGGAGGGCCTTGACCTGTTCGAGAAAACTGAACTTCGGCCCCTTCGGTCCCCAACCGGGATGAACGGCGCACATTGCATAAACAGTACCCGCCATCATCAGGGCAAGAATGAGACCGGGAACGAAACTGCCGAAAAAGAGCTTGCCAATCGATTCACCGGTATAGATGCCATATACCACAAGGACGACGCTGGGGGGTATGACGACACCCAGCGTGGAACCGGCGGCAATGGAACCGGAGGACAATATGGGGTTGTAATTGTATTTCTTCATTTCCGGCAGGGCAACGGCGGTCATCGTGGCGGCGGTTGCCGTATTGGAACCGCATATCGCGGCGAAACCCGCGCATGCCATAACGGTTGTGATGCCCAGGCCGCCTCTTACTCTTCCAAACCACTTGTAGGCTGCATTGTAGAGCCGCTGGTTCACCTCCGAATAGAAACAGATCTGGCCCATAAAAATGAACATGGGGATCACGGTAAGACCGTATGAAGAGAAGGTGTTCCAGAGATCTGTGCCGATCAGGCCCAGGGCGGCATTCCAGTTGACCACATAGGCCATTCCCAGAAAACCCATGAGGGCCATGGCGAACCCGACGGGAATCCTGAGGAAAAGCATGACGAAGAGCATCAACAGTGTGCCGACAAGCCCCGTGAGAGGTGTTATCATGGGTTCACCTCCCTTTTCATGAGTCTGATAAAGTCAACGAGGAGTGAAAGGGAGAGTGCGGCGAACCCGATGGCCAGACAGTATACAAAGGGGTGGTATATTAGCTTCAATGTTTCCGATACCTCACCCCCTGCGGCTATCTTCATTCCCCATTTGAGTGTCTGCCAGCCTATGGTGGCGAAGAATATGGTATTGACCAGGTAGTTGAGCCCGTCAAGGGCCTTTTGCAGTTTCTTCGGAAACTTGTCCGTGAACATCGTGACGATTATATGATCCTTCCTGATCTGAGTGTAGCCAAGGGCGAAGCCGGTCGCCACGGCCCCGAAAAAACCAACGAGCTCGTAAGAACCCTGAATGGGGGCGTAGACGATCCTGAGGAGCATATTTCCGGCGGCGATTCCTGTGAGTGCCAGAACGGCGATACCGCTGAAAAAGAGGAGCACTTTGTTCAAATTGGCATTGAATTTAGCAAGATAGTCCATTGACGGCCTCCGGAAAGAGCATATCGGGTGCACAACGTCACTTCTCAAAGGGCGCCCGAAGCAGCGGCGCCCTTTGAGAAGACTTCCGACCGTTATTTCTTGTATTGTGATTCGTATTTATTTCTCAACTGGGATACATCTTTGACGATCTGTTCGCCGGGCAGCCCCATGGCCGTCACTTTCTTGATGTACTCCTCGATCATGGGTTTTGTAAGCCTCTGTATTTCCGCCTGGTCCTTCGGCGAGAATTTAAAGAGCTGATGTTTATACTTTTCCTTTGACCACTTGAGGGATTCCTTCACGTGGTTGTCCACGTATGTCCCCGTCCAGAGAGCCTGTTCCCGTGCTGATTCTTCGAAGATCTTCTTGATGTCCGCCGGGAGGGAGTTGAACTTGTCCTTGTTCATGACGACGGCGAAGGTGACGACGAACAGGTTTGCTTCAGTGGCGTAGGGGAGGTAAGCGGCAAAATTGAAGTCCTTCAGAATCTCCATGGATGAGACATTTCCCTTCACAACACCTTTCTGGATGGCCTCCGGCGCTTCGGATTGGGGCATGCCCACCGGGGTTGCGCCGAGCCGTTTGAGGATTGCCGCGCCCGTTCCGGATGCTCTCAGTTCCATCCCCTTGAGGTCCGCAAGGGTCTTGATGGGTGTCTTTGACATGATATCCGCGGGAGGACAGGTGAAGACGGTGAGCACCTTGACCTTTTCGAATTCTTTAGGCTTATATTTTTCGATAAGGTCGAGCAGCGCGAGGCTTGCCGCCCGGGAACTGGTGAATCCCATGGGAAGGTCGATGGCTTCCGAAAGCGGAAAACGGCCCGGCTGGTAGCTCATGGCGAAATTGCCGATGTCCGCCGTACCGGTGACTACACCATCGAAGATGTTCTTTGCCGGCAGCAGTGTTCCGCCCGGGAAGGTCTGGACCTTGACCCGGCCCGCCGTTTTTGTCTCCATTTCACGAGCCCATCTTTCCATCTGTACACAGGGGAATGTTGTTGCCGGCGGGAAGTTTGCGTACGTCAGCGTTATCTTGGTCTGGCTCTGCACATTGCCCGTATACACCACGAACGTACCAAGAAGGAAGACGCATAAACCGAGGATCAATAGAGATTTCTTGCCCTTCATAAATAACCCCCTTTTGTGTTGTTGACCCCCGAAAGGGTCGGTAGAAAATCTACACAAATCACCTGGAAATAATCTGGGTACAGGAAGTAAAAACCAGAATGGCGGGCGTTCAAGGTCTGATGGTCCCTGTATCGGACTTGAGTTGTTGACCTTAAGGGTACCACTTTTCCCCTGACACCCTCGCTTTCCCAAAATGCCTCAAAGCCAGTTGTTCCATTTAAAAAAGCAGCAAAACAACTCGTATACTAATTTTTGTAAAGACCCTTGAATTCTGGTAACGGCGAACGTGCTCCCCGACAGGCCCTTTTCAATCATTGTATACAAATTTCTGAAAATGACAATCCAAAAAATATAACTTGACAAGTAAATTTCGCATTTACTATATTGACCAACAAGAGTATACTGTATACAATAGATTCCATGTCAAGGAAAAAACGATTCGCATTTCATTAACCAGTTAAGCCGGTGGTTTCATCAGCATCAACAAATTATGTTGAGGAGGGCTCAATGGATGTATTCAAAGAAATGACAATGCTGTCGTTGGAACAGGCAACCGTCCTTCCTTATCTCAGTTATCGCCTGGCCATGGACGGCATCAAGGTGATACGCCTCGAGCACCCGGTATATGGCGATCCCAACCGTATGATCGGTGAGAACAGGCTGGGCGAGGAAAGGATGAACACATATTTCATGGCAATCAACGCGGGCAAGAAATGTGTCACCCTCGACCTGGGTTCCCCTGAGGGAAAAGACATTCTCAAAGACCTCATTGTAAACCTGAAGGTCGACATCTTTGCGACGAACCAGCTTCCGAGAAACTACGATAAGCTTGGTATCGGCTACGAGACCTTGAGATCAATAAAACCGGATATCGTGTGGGTGGGATTAACGGGGTTTGGTCCCGACAGCAACGAGGCGGCATATGACCCGATCCTTCAGGCGCGCGGCGGTCTCATGGAACTCACGGGCAATGCCGGCGAAGACCCCCAGGTGGTCGGTATTCCCCTGCCCGACATGGGTACCAGCGAACATGCCTACGGCCTGGTGATGAAAGCCCTCGTGAAACGTGCGATGACGGGAGAGGGAGGGCGCATTGATGTCTCCATGCTGATGTCGACGACATCGTGGCTCACCGTCCCCATTACTCTCACGAAGTCTTTCGGCAACAAGATCTCCCGAAGAGGGAATACCCACGAGTTCTTTGCCCCCGTGTCTGTGTATGAAACGAAGGACGGTTACGTCTATATAGCCGTCGGGAATGATCGGCAGTTTGCATCCATGACCCAGCTTCCCGGTTTTGAAAAGCTTTCCCGGCCGGAATACGAAAAGAACAAGGGCCGCATCGGTGACGTTAAGAACCTCAATGACACGATCAACGCGTGCACAAGAACGAAGACCACCGCGGAGATGATAGAAATGTGCAACAAAGCGACAATAGCTATCTCCAAAGTGAACACCATAGAGGAAGTGATCGAGGACGAGTATGTGAAGGGCGCCATGCTGACCTCCCGGGACCCTGTGACGGGCACCCAGATCTGGATGGCCCCGCCGCCTTTCATGACATCCTTCCTCAAGGAATCGAACCGCCAGATGACCTTTCCGCCCAGATTCGGCGAACACAATGCCGAGATATACGGAAAGATCGGATACTCTCAGCAGAATATGGCCGGCATGAAGGAAAGGGGAGTCATATAGCCTTCCTCCCTAACGAGGACAGAATGGGTCTTGTCGACGACATCCTGAAGGGCAATGAAAAGAGCGCGGCCCGACTGATCACCGGGGTAGAGAACGGGGACCGTGAGGCTTACCAGGAGCTTTCGCTCCTTTTTCCCCATACAGGCAAGGCCCATATCATCGGCGTGACAGGTCCCGCGGGTGCAGGCAAGAGCACCCTCATCGGGCGCCTGGCCCTTGAGTTTTCCGTTCGGGGAGAGAACGTCGGGGTCATAGCCACAGATCCCACCAGTATCAATGGAAAGGGTGCCTTTCTCGGCGACCGGCTGCGGATGAAAGGGGCCGAAGAGCGCAATATCTTCATCCGGTCCATGGCCCATCGCTCGTATCCGGGAGGCATCGCCAGGGCGGCTGCCGCGGCGGCCTATATCATGGAAGGTCTCGGCAAGGACCCCATCATCGTGGAAAGCATCGGCGCGGGTCAGTCGGACAAGGACCTTTTCTTTCTTTGCGATACCGTCATCACCATCTTCACGGCCGAATACGGCGATGAGATCCAGCTCTTTAAGGCCGGACTCATGGAGATAGGGGATATAATCGTTGTAAACAAGTCGGACAAACCGGGAGCACAGGAAGCGGCGTGCGAGATCAATATCGCCGCGAACCGCAGGACGAAACCAGGCGAATGGGATGTTCCCGTTGTCCTCACCGATGCTAACAGCGGCTCCGGCATCGATAGCCTCGTCGAGGCCGTCGATGGACACCGGCGCTCTCTTGCTCAAAAGGACCGGGGGGCACAGCGGAAGGCGGACAACATGGAGGCCTTCATGATGGCCCTTCTCAAGGAAGAGGTGTGGCGGAGGATATCGGCGAGGTTAACCTCCGGTCGGACCTATAAAAAAATATCCCGGGAGGTCCGCTCCGGCAGGACCGATCCGTACAGCGCCGTTCAGAAAATACTCGACGAACTGGAGCCGAAATGGATTTTTCACTGACGAAGGAACAGAAATTCTTTAAGGAACAGGTGTCGCGGGCGCTGCAGCGTATCGTGCTTCCCTTCGCCGATTCCATCGATAAGAACGATGTTTTCCCCAGGGACCTGTTCAACGAATTGGGTTCGCTCGGTTATTACGGGGTCCGGTATCCATCGGAGATGGGCGGTATGGGAGCCGACTGCATCATGTTCACTATTCTTTCCGAGGAGCTTGCGCGCGCATCGATCGGTTTCGCGGCGATTGCCACGATGCAGTGCCTCATGGGGACCGATTTCATCTACAGGTTCGGCACCGATGCGCAGAAGGAACGCTGTCTCATTCCTGCTATCAGGGGCGGGAAGATCGGGACGATCGCTTTTACCGAGCCTGATTGCGGCTCCGATCTTGGAGGAATAAAGACGCGTGCCGTGAAGAATGACAGGGGATATGTCCTGACGGGCCGAAAGCTCTGGATCACGGACGGCGACGTTGCCGATTTCGTCACTGTCGCCGCTACCACCGCTCCCGGGAAAAGGCTCGGCGGGATCGGTTTTTTCCTCGTGGAAAAAGGGACGCCTGGTTTCTCCGTGGGACAGAAGATCGAAAAGATGTCTGCCCGGGGAGCCGCCACGATGGAACTCATATTCGATGAATGCCAGGTGCCGGCGGAAAACCTCATGGGCGAGGAAGGCAAGGGCGTGAAGTACCTGGGGGATATACTCAGCGAGATAAGGATTATGATAGCCGGTCTCGGGCTGGGTCTTGCGAAGAGCGCCTTTGTGGCGGGGCTCAAATACGCCCGGCAGCGTGAGGCCTTTGGAAAGCCCATAGGCGCCTTTCAGCTCATCGAGGAAAAGATCGCGGAGATGGAAGTGAGGATCAGGGCGGCTGAATTTCTCACCTATCACGCCGCATGGCTCAAAGACCGCGGCAGTCTGACAGGGAAGGAGGCCGCCATGGCAAAATTCTATTCCACGGAGACCGCCTGCTTCGTCGTCGACGAGGTGTCGAGGATACACGGAGCCTATGGTCTGGCGGAAGAATACCCGGCCCAGAGATATTTCAGGGACGGCCGCTTTCTGCTCTTCGGGGGAGGCACCTCGGAGATACTGAAGACCATCATCGCCAAGGATACTATAAAAAAATGTGATTTCGAGATCAACTGAAGGAGGGTTTTATGGATTTTGCCTTTACGGAGGAGCAGCAGTTCTTCAAGAAGATCATAACCGACACCGTCGATCGCATGGTGGTTCCCAAGGCCCGTGAGATCGACGAGAAGGACGAATTTCCCTGGGAGCTGTGGAAGGACTTCACCAAACTTGGCTATCTCGGCCTGCGCTATCCCGAGGAGATAGGCGGGATGAACGCAGACCCCGTGACAGCGATGATCTTTTACGAGCAGATCGCCCGCGGTTCCGTAGGTTTTGCCCAGAGCGTCATTATGAATATCCTCATGGGCACCTATTTTGTATACCGTTTCGGCTCCGAAGCGATCAAAGAACGCTGTCTCTATCCTGCAATGAGGGGAGAAAAGGTTGCCACGATGTGTTTTACCGAGGACCAGTCGGGATCGGACCTTTCGGCAACGAGGACGACGGCGGTAAAGGACGGGAGCGAGTGGGTCATAAACGGCACGAAGATGTGGATCACGAACGGTCCCGTTGCCGACATGGCGACAGTGCTCGCAACGACCGACCTTTCCCTGGGCGCAAAGGGACTCAACTTTTTCCTCGTCGAGAAAGGCACACCGGGATTTTCCCCCGGTCAGGTCCTTGACAAGCTCGGGTGCCGCGGTACCGTTACGGGAGAGCTTGTCTTCGACAATGTCAGGGTACCGGAAGAGAACCTCCTTGGAGCGGAACTGAACAAGGGTATCGAATATCTCGGCGAGATCCTCGACGAGGTGAGGGTCATGACGGGCGCGATGGCGATGGGTATCGCCCAGGCCGCCTATGACGAGGGCCTGGAGTACGCCAGAAAAAGGATAGCCTTCGGAAAACCCATCGGGAACTACCAGCTCATCAGGGCAAAGTTTGCAGACATGGCGACGGAGATGGAGGCAAGCAGGCTTCTCATCTATTCCGCTGCGTGGAAGATGAAGGAAAAACTTCCGAGCCGCATCGAGGCGGCAATGGCCAAGATGTTCGCCACCGAGACGTGCTGCAAGGTGGTCGACGAAGTGACAAGGATATGGGGCGCCAATGCATTTGCGAACGAGTACAATCCTCAGCGCCATTTCAGGGATGCGCGTTTCCTCCTCTACGGAGGCGGTACGCACGAGATCCTCAAGGATTTCATGGGAAGGATGCTTATCGGCAAGTGATGGATCGTTCCTCCGCGAAAAAAGAGTGCGAGGTAAGATGAAATGAATATTTTAGTTCTCGTCAAACAGGTACCGGACCCTGAGGCCCTGGTGGAGATTGCCGCAAGCGGAAAGGACCTTAACATTGAGCCCAAGTTTGCCACCAATTTTTTCGATGAGTTTGCCCTCGAGGAAGCTTTGAGGATGAGGGAAAAACACGGGGGCACGGTGAAGGTCATATCCCTTGGGGGCCCAAAGGCGATAGAGGCGCTTCGTACGGCCATTGCGATGGGGGCCGACGAGGCGCTGCTTATCGAAGATGAATCCTTTGCGGGCAGCGATGGTTACAACACGGCGCTTGCGCTCAGCCGCGCCCTGGAGAAGGAGACCTTCGATGTCGTCCTTTGCGGCAGGCAGGCCATAGATGCCGACCGCGGCGAGGTTCCCCAGATGGTCGCCCAGTTTTTGGGCCTTCCCCACGTGGGTGTCGTTGTCAGACTTGACGTCTCTGACGGAAAGGCCACGGCGGAATCATCCCTCGAGGGTGCAAAAGAGGTCATCGAGGTGGCCCTCCCCGCCATCTTCACGGCGCAGAAAGGCCTTAACGAACCGAGGGTTCCATTGATAACGGGCGTCATGAAGGCCATGAAGGTGCAGATACCGAAGGTACCCGTGGAAGATCTGGGGCTCACGAGAGACATGGCCGGCCCGGAGAGTTCGAAGACCAGGATATTGCGCTATCTGCCGCCAAAGAAACGGCCGGCGGTGCATCTCATTGAGGGCGAACCAGGGGAGGCGGCGGCCGAGGCCGTGAGGATCCTCATGGACGTCGAAAGGGTCATATAAGACAGGGGGCAAAGATGGACAAGGTCCTTGTGTTCGTGGAAACGAAGGGCGATGAGCCGAGAAAAGCATCCATGGAACTTCTGTGCGAGGCGGCCAGGCTGGCCGAAAGCGGTCGGTTCAGCCCGGAAGCCGTCTGTTTCGGCGCTGTGTCCGATGCGCTTAAGGAAAGGCTCCTTTCCTGCGCGCACAAGCTCGTCCGGTTCACCGACCCCGAGCTTGCATCGTACAGCCCGGAAGGCTATGCCGGGGCGCTGGCGGGTTATGCCAGGGAAACGGGTGCCCGGATGATCATTGCCGGTGCAACGGGCATGGGGCGGGATTTCCTCCCCCGTGTGGCGGTCATGCTGGGAACGGGCATGGTTTCCGACGTGACGGGGGCGAACTGGTTCGATGAACCGATGACATTCATAAGGCCCATGTTCGGGGGGAAGGTCTTCGCGGAAGTTGCCTTCCTGGCATCGCCCGTGGTTTTGACGGCGCGGCCCAACAGTTTTGCCATGGACATGCCCCGGGGGATAAACGGCGAATATGAGGAACGGACCATGGGAGCGCTTGCGGGGACTATTCATACGCATCTCGCGCGTGTCGAAGAGGCAAGAGGCGATACCGTGGACCTTACCGAAGCGGACCTCATCGTGGCTGGCGGACGGGGCCTCAAGGCAGCCGAGAACTTCAAGCTTGTCGAGGATCTGGCGGCGGCAATAGGGGCGACGGTCGGGGCCACACGCTCGGTTGTAGACGCCAAATGGCGCGATCAGACGGACCAGATAGGGAAGAGCGGCAAGACGGTGTCGCCGAAACTCTACATCGGGGCCGGAATCTCCGGGGCCATACACCACATTATGGGCATGGATACATCGAAGGTGGTCCTTGCGGTGAACCGTGATCCCAACGCTATCATCTTCAACTATGCCAATTACGGCATCGTCGGCGACCTTTTCGAGGTGCTCCCGGCAATGACAGAAGAGATCAAAAAGCGCAAGGAAAGGGGATAGGTGATCTTTCGTGGATAAGATCGACGCCATTGTTGTAGGAGGCGGGCTTGCCGGGCTTTGCGCCGCGTACCGCCTCGCCGATGCCGGCAAGCAGGTGATACTTCTCGAACGCGGCGATGCGCCGGGAAGCAAGAACGTGACGGGTGGGCGCATCTACGTTGATCCCATCCGGACATACCTTCCCGGGATCATTGCCTCCGCGCCTTTTGAGCGCCACGTTGTCAGGGAGATGATAACCGTCCTCGACGAAGGCAGCGGCCTCCAGTTTGAATACGGGAACGAAAGATGGAAGAAGGAACCCTTCATGAGCCATACGGTGCTCAGGGCGAAATTCGACAGTTGGCTGGCGGACCAGGTGTCGGCGAAGGGCGCCTTCATCATCCCGAAAAAGAAGGTCGACGACCTTCTCTGGGAGGACGGACGTGTGGCGGGTATCAGGTCGGGTACCGAGGAGATCGGTGCACACGTAGTGATAGCGGCCGACGGTGCGTTGTCTTTCCTCGCGCAGAAGGCGGGTCTGAGGCAGGCCCACAAGCCGGAGAACCTGGCTGTGGCGATAAAGGAGATCTATCAGCTCGACGAAAGGACGATCGAGGAACGTTTCGGGCTTGGCCCCGATGAGGGCGCGGCAGGTCTTTTCATGGGCTCGGTGACGCAGGGAATGTTCGGCGGGGGTTTTCTCTACACGAATCGCGATACCCTCTCCCTCGGCCTTGTCGTCGGGATCGGTTCCCTCATATGCGGCACCGGAGGCTTCGATGCGCCGGGACTCATGGAGGGTTTCATCCAGCGACCGGAGGTACAGCGCTGGATCAGGGGAGGGGAACTCAGGGAATATTCGGCGCATGTCATCTCCGAGGCAGGGATCGGGGCGGCCCCGAAGCTGTATACCGGCGGTATGCTCATCGCCGGGGATGCCGCCGGTTTTGCCCTCAACCTGGGCCTGACGGTGAGGGGCATGGAATTTGCCATCGCCTCGGGTGTCATGGCGGCAGACACAGCGGTGGAGGCCCTGGACGGAAACGATGTCTCGGAGAGTTCCCTGTCCCGCTATGAGAAGAGGTTGCGGGAGAGCTTCGTGCTGCCCGATATGGAGACCTTCCGCAATTCCCGGGAGGTTCTTGACAGACAGCGGTTCTTCACGGTCTACCCGAGGTTTCTGTGCGAGCTTTTCGATGAGCTATTCACCATAAATGACAAACCCAAGGAAGGTCTTTACAGGACGGCAAAAAGGGTCGCAAAGAAATATGTCCTCAATATGGAAACCCTGAAGGACCTCCTGGCTGCGAGGAAATTATGACGATGAAGGTCGAGGAAAAGATCGCCCTCAACGCGATGAAGAATGACACCAAAAGCCATATCGTTCTCAATCAGACGATCTGTGCGGGCTGCAAGGAGCGCATGTGCATTGCGGTCTGTCCCGGGCATCTCTATTCCCTCAACGAAGAGACGGGAGAGATGGTGGTAGAATATGCCGGATGCCTGGAATGCGGCACGTGCATGATAGCCTGCATCTATGGTTCCATAACGTGGGATTACCCGGGAGGCGAATATGGAGTTCAGTACAGGTTCGGTTGATCGGGCCTCAATGCGGGGACGGACTGAATGGAGCTGAAATGACGGGAGCTTCGAAAAAGACAACGTCAAGGACAAGCCCGCTCAAAGGGATACGGGCTCTGGGTAAACCTCGTTCCATGGGGGACGTGGCCTACGATTACCTGAAGCAGGCGATCGTCAAGGGTGATATCCCTCCGGGGCAGCGGCTCATCGAGAACCAGCTTTCAGCGCAGATGGAAGTGAGCCGGGTTCCCGTACGGGAGGCGGTAAAGAAGCTGGAGCAGGAAGGCCTTGTGGAAAAGAGCGGGGGCCGCGGTTTCATGGTGAAAGGTCTCACCCGTGAGGAGATCGAGGAGACCCTCGGCATCAGGGCCCTTCTCGAAAGCTATGCCGCCTATCTCGCCACGGAACACATCACCGATGCGATATTGAAGAAGCTTGAGGACAGCATAGGCGCCTACAAGAAGGTCTTCGAAAGAAAAGGCAACAACACGGACAGGCTCATGCAGCTTAACACCCAGTTCCATGAGATCATATACGAGGCCGCGGGAAGCGGCAAACTCTATTCCCTGATAAACAGTTTCAGGGATGCCATTCATCGTTACCGACGGCCCCTTCTTGGCTGTGAACATTACGCAAAGGTCTCCCTGCGGGACCATGAGGACATGGTCAAAGCCATGCGCAAGAAGGACAAGAAGAGGGTCGAGGAACTGGTCAAGAAACACATCTTGCGAGGCATGGACATCATCATTCAGGAACTCGACGCAGGTAAAACGCTGTAGCGGGCGGAAGTACAGATGAAACAAGGAAGGAGGCACTATTGGACACGAGGCCCATCAAGATCTTAGTTGCGAAGCCCGGACTGGACGGACATGACCGCGGGGCGAAAGTGGTCGCCCACGCCCTCAAGGAAGCGGGTATGGAAGTGATATACACCGGACTTCACCGGACGGTGGATCAGATCGTCAGGATAGCGATCCAGGAGGATGTGGATGTCATCGGGTTGTCTATCATGAGCGGCGCACATATTCCCATAACCGAAAGGCTGGTGAAGAAGGCCCGCGAAGAGGGCATAGACGACAAGATGGTCGTCGTCGGCGGGGTCATACCGGTGAGGGATGTCCTCAGGCTCAAGGAACTGGGGGTCAAGGGAGTCTTCCCCGGGGGGACACCGTTCTCGGAGATCACCAGTTTCATCAATGACAACGCTAAGAAGTCCTGAGGAGGCGCGCAATGGGAGTAGCGAAATACACAAAGGATGAAAAGGACAGGATCACCGATGTGACCCTGCAGTCGGGTATCCATGTCAAGGCGTGCTACGGCCCCGAAGACCTGGAACAGGTGGGTTTTTCCTACGAGAAGGATCTTGCCGCGCCGGGGCAGTACCCCTTCACCCGCGGCATTCACGCCGAGGGTTTCCGGAGCAGGGCATGGACGACGCGGCAGTATACCGGTTTTGGCACGCCTGAGGAATCGAACGAGCGTTTCAAGCTCATGATATCCCACGGTCAAACGGGGCTCAACGTCGCCTTCGACCTCCCCACGCAGATGGGCTACGACTCCGACGACCCCATGGCCGAGGGTGAAGTGGGCAGAGTTGGCATGGCCATCGATTCTCTCAGGGATTTTGAGATAGCCTTCAAGGACATAAACCTCGAAAAGATCGGCTCCGGCCTGACGATCAATGCCGTCGCCTCCATCATGCTTGCCATGTACCAGGCGGTGGCGGAGAAATACGGATTCGACCCCAAAAGGATATCGGCGACGCCGCAGAACGACATCTTGAAGGAGATGATCGGAAGAGGCTCCTGGATCTTCCCTGTTGAGCCGGCCGTGAGCCTCATAGGAGACACCATCGAGTACTCCATGAACGTTCTGCCCCGGACCAACCCTGTGAGCATATGCGGCTATCATATCCGCGAGTCGGGGGCCACACCCGCCCAGGAGATAGGCTACGCCATCCTCATCGCCAACGCCTATATAGATAACGTCTTGAAGCGCGGATATGACGTCGATGATTTCGTCGGCCACTTCTCCTTCAACCTGAACGTTTTCGGCAACATCTGGGAGCAGGTTGCGAAGTTCAGGGCGGCGAGGAAGCTCTGGGCCAGGAACCTCAAGGAGAAATACGGGGTCAAGAAGGATTCGAACATGTACCTGCGCGGTCTCTTCGGCGGCGGGGGTTACGGTCTCACCAAGGCGCAGCCCGAAAACAATATCATGCGCGGCGCCTATTACGCGCTTTCCGCCGCACTTGCCGGAGCCCAGACCATCGCCCTTTGCAGTTACGATGAGGCATACACGATCCCCACGCCCCACTCGGCGATCCTGTCCCTTCGCACCCTGCAGCTTCTCATGGATGAGATAGGGCTTCGGGATACTGTCGACCCCCTCGCGGGCAGTTATTTCATCGAGACCATCACGAAGGAGATGGAAGCGAAGATAGAAGAGGAGATGGAGAAGGTCGAAAAGGTCGGCGGCATTGTACGGGCCGTTGCCACAGGATATGTGCAGCGCCTTGTCTCCCGGCAGGCCTATGAGTATGAGAAGGGCCTGCAGTCGGGCGAGCTGAAAAAGGTGGGACTTAACATTCACACCGAAGGCGAGCCCATGGACGTGGAGCTCCATGAGTACACCGGGGAATCCGCCGAAAAACAGGTGGCGGCCCTCAAGCAGCTCCGTCGGGAGCGGAATGATCGGGAAGTGCAGCGGACACTCAAGGAACTTGAGACGGCAACAAGAGCTGGAAAGAACGTGATGCCCTATCTCGTGGAGTCGTGCAAAGCCTATGCGACGGTGGGTGAGATGGCCAGGGTCTTCAGGGATGTCTTCGGGGAGTTCCAGGAGCCGGCGCTTTTTTAGGGCAAGGGGGGTTGTGGCGTGGGTTGTCCGGACCGTTCACGGCGGTTCGGACGCCCAAATATGCCGCATCCGGCGTTCAAACAGTTCGAGCGGTTCAGGCTGCTGGAAAGGTCTTTAAAAAGGGGGAACACATGCAAGACAGGTATTACCGGCTGGGTTGCGATATCGGGGGCACGTTCACTGATTTTGTCCTGCTCGATGACCAAACGGGAGAGATAAAGACGGGGAAGTGCCTGACGACGCCCCGGGACCCATCGGATGCCGTGGAGGAGGGGATACGGGGGCTCGAGAAGACGACTCCGGGTTTCATGGGGAAACTGGACGAACTGATACACGGGACGACGCTGGTCATCAATTCCATAATCGAGAGGAAGGGAGCGAGAACGGGCCTTATCACCACGAAAGGCTTCAGGGACATACTGGAGATCGGCCGGGAGATCCGCTACGCCCCCTATGATATATTCTCGGAGTTTCCTCAACCGCTCATTCCGAGGAGATTCCGCATAGAGGTGGATGAAAGAATACGAAGCGACGGGACCGTCCTGAAGGCGCTGGATCCCGAAGATGCCCGAAGGACGGTGCGGGCGCTTGTTGAAATGGGTGTCGAATCCATTGCCGTATGTCTTCTCAATTCCTTCGAGAACCCGGCTCACGAACGGATGATCGAGGACATCATCCACAAGGAGGCGCCGGGGGTTTCAACGTCGATCTCCTATCATGTCCTCCCTCAGATAAAGGAGTATGAAAGAACGAGCACCACAGTGACGAACGCTTACGTAAAGCCTCTCACCGGGCGATACCTATCCAAACTTTCGGGACGGCTCCGGTCCATAGGTTTTACAGGCAAGCTCTTCATAATGCTATCGAGCGGAGGGGTCACCTCCGTCGAAACCGCCGCCGAATTCCCCGTGCGCATCATCGAATCGGGGCCGACCGCCGCCGTCATAGCGGGGCAGTATTACGGGAAACATTTCAACATTCCCGAGATGTTCTGCTTTGACATGGGCGGTACGACCGCCAAGTCGTGTCTTATCCAGAAAGGTGTTGCCGGTGTGGTGCCAACCTTCGAAGTCGGTCGGGTCCAGAGGTTCATGAAGGGGAGCGGGCTTACCATCCAGGTCCCCGTCGTCGATCTCATGGAGATAGGCGCCGGAGGGGGCAGCATAGCGAAGGTGAGCAAGCTTGGAACACTCCATGTGGGGCCGGAGAGCTCGGGCGCGGACCCCGGGCCCATCTGCTACGGCCGGGGAGGCCAGGACCCCTGTGTAACCGATGCAGACCTCCTTCTGGGTTATCTTGACGAGAACTACTTTCTCGGCGGGACGATGAAACTCGACAAGGAGGGCGCGCGCCGCGGGGTCGAGGAGAAGATAGCGAAACCGCTTGGCGTTTCCTTCATCCAGGCCGTCTGGGGAATCCACGATCTTATCAACGAAACGATGGCGGCCGCCGCAAAGACGCACATAGCGGAAAAAGGAGGCAACCCAAAGATCGTCACGATCTCCGCCTTCGGCGGGGCCGGACCGGTCCATGCCTACGGCCTTGCGAAGAAACTGGGGGCGCCCCGAATGCTCATTCCCCCCAATGCGGGTGTCGGGTCGGCGATGGGTTTCTTTACGGCTCCGCGGGCCTTTGACCTCCTGAGAAGCCACAAGGTGTCCCTCGCAGACGTGTCTTTCGCCGATATGGAGGAGATCTTCAGGGGACTCGAAAGGGACGCCGGGAACATACTGAGAAAAGAGGCCACCGGGGACACGATCCGCTTCGACAGGTCCCTGGACATGCGTTTCGTCGGCCAGGGCTCGGAGATGAACATTTCCGTGCCCGACGGCAACTTTGCCGCGGTGACGAGGGCGCAGGTGCGGAAACTTTTTGACGACGCTTACGAGAAGCTCTACGGAAGGACATACCCGGACTCTGAAGTGGAGTTCATCAACTTCAAGGTCAGGGCCAGCCTTCCCGAGAAGCTCCTGCAATTGCCAAAACTGGACGGGAAGGGCCGCACCATGGATATGGCTGTCAAGGGACAGCGGCTTGCATATTCGCCGATATCGAAGGATTTCATACCCTTTACGGTCTATGACCGCTACAGTCTTTTCCCGTCGGCACAGTTTCCCGGTCCCGCGATCATCGAAGAAAAGGAATCGACACTCATCGTGGGTGAAGGCGCCCATGTGTCCGTCGACGATTTCGGGTTCCTCTGGGTCGATCTGAAGGAGGTACGCTGATGGCGCGCACGTTTGATCCGATAACACTGGAGATCCTGTGGAGAAGGCTTATTTCCATCGTTGATGAAGCGGACGGCAGCGTCGCCCGAACCGCTTTTTCAAGTCTTCTTCGGGACGCACATGACTACACCTGCATGTTCACGGACCGCTTCGGCCGGGAACTTGCGCAAGGTTCGTTTGCTACGCCGGGGCAGTCGGGAGCGATGGCCCTTGGCATAAAAAACCTTGTCAACAAATATCCCCTCGACTATTATAATTCCGGAGATGCTTTTATCACCAACGATCCCTGGGCCCTCGCCGGGCATCTCAACGATGTGTGCGTGATGAGCCCCATATTCTACAAGGACCGGCTGGTGGCCTTTACCGCCTGCGTTTTCCATCATTCCGACATCGGCGGAAGAGTTGCGTCCGATAACCATGATGTCTTTGAGGAGGGGCTTTTCATCCCCCTCGTCAAGCTCTACGACAAGGGCGTGCTCAACGAGTCCGTTCTTGACCTGATCCGCTGGAACGTGAGGACGCCGGATGAGGTGATCGGTGATATCCGCTCGCAGATAGCGGCGAACCATGTATGCGGCGAAAAGATATGCCAGATGCTCAAGGAGAGCGATCTCGAGGACCTCGAGGACCTCGCCGACCAGATCATCGGAATCACCGAGAAGAGCATGAGGGAGGAGATAGAAAAGATCCCCGACGGAGTGTACAGTACGCAGGGCATCATCGAACAGATGAAGGGGAACGACGATATCATCATCGAGGCGAAGGTGGAGATAAAGGGAAGTGATATCATCGTCGACCTCGAAGGTTCATCGGGGCAGGTCAACTGGGGCGGCAACGTGGTCTACAATTTTACCTATGCCTATGTATTCATGGCGATAAAGAGCATGTTTGCCCCAGACATCCCCAACAACGACGGGTGTGCGAGGCCGATCGCTCTGACCGCTCCCGAGGGTACCGTGATCAACTGCAAGTTCCCGGCGGCCGTGGCGGCGCGCATGGGGGTGGGCCATTTCCTCACGGAGGTCATCTACCGCGCCCTGTCGAACGTCCTGCCCGACAAGGTGATAGCCGCGTCGGGCGGCACACCGGCGGCGATGAATGTTTTTTACGGGAAGAGAAAGGACGCAAGACCGTGGCACAGCGTTATCATAAGGGGCGGCGGCATGGGTGCGGGAGCGGGCAATGACGGTAACTACGTTTATATTTTTCCTGCCAACGGTGCAAATACTCCGGTGGAGATCTTCGAGAGCGATACACCGCTTATCGTGGAGAGGAGGGAGATCCTCCCCGATTCCGGCGGCATCGGCAAGATGAAGGGCGGTCTTGGAAAACGGGAGGTGTTCAGGGTGCCCGATGATGAATATGCTCCGATCCCACCGGTCAACCTGGGCATCCAGGCGGGCCGCTATACATATCCCGCGGAAGGTCTTTTCGGGGGCAAACCCGGAGCCAGGGCGCAGTTCCTTGTAAACGGCGTGCCGGGTAATTCCTATGGGTTGACACAACTCAAGCCAGGCGACGTGGTTATCATAGACGCTCCGGGAGGCGGCGGCTACGGCAATTCCATCGACCGCGACCCCGAGATGGTTCTGAGAGACGTCCTTGAGGGATATGTAAGTCTTGACAGTGCAAGATCGAACTACAAAGTGGCGGTCGATCCGAAGACCCTCGAGATCGATCAGGAAGAGACAAGGAAGCTGAGACAGTGAAGAACGACATGCCGCGCGCCGGCATATCACGGGCAAGAGGAGGACAGTGAACATGGAGCGGCCATTCGATTCAAAAGTGAGATCTGAAAAGGAGCTGAAAGTTCTCCAACTCGACGGACTTAAATGGACCGTCGAACATGCATACAACGGTTCTACACATTACCGGAGGACACTTGACGAGGCAGGGGTAAGACCGGACGATATCAAGTCCCTTGGGGATATTCACAAACTGCCCTTTTCAACGAGCAAAGACCTTCAGGAAGGATACCCCTTCCCTTTGAGGAGCGTCCCCTTTGACAAGGTCGTCCGCATACATGCGTCGAGCGGAACGACGGGGAAGCGAAAAGTGCTTTGTTACACCGCGAAGGACATCGACGACTGGGCCAATATGTTCGCCCGGTGTTACTCATACGCAGACTGCACGCCCGAGGACAGGATCCAGATAGCCGTGGGATATGGCGTCTGGACGGCGGGGTGGGGTTTCCAGAATGGATGCGAGCGTTTCGGGGCGATGTCGATACCCATCGGTCCCGGAAACACGGACATGCAGTGCCAGTTCCTGCAGGACTTCGGGACAACGGCCATGACGTGCACCGCTTCCATGGGCCTTCTCATGGCGGAACTCATCGAGGAAAGGGGTCTGAAGGGAAAGATCCCCTTGAGAAAAATGATCTTCGGTTCCGAGCGGGCAAGCGATGCCATGCGCATGAGGATATCGGAGCTTTCCGGGGTTGCCTACGACCAGCTATTCGATATCCCTGGTATGACGGAACTCTACGGTCCCGGGACGGGTCTCGATTGCCGCTACCATACAGGCATCCACTACTGGGCCGATTATTACATACTGGAGATATTGGATCCTGAAACGCTCAAGCCCGTACCCGAGGGCGAGGTGGGCGAGATGGTGGTGACCACGCTTCGCAAGGAGGGGGCTCCCCTCATCCGCTATCGCACGAGGGACTTGACGAGGATCATGCCGGGGAGATGTCCCTGCGGGAGTCTCATGCCGCGCCACGACAGGATACTGGGGCGCAGCGACGACATGTTCATCTTCAGGGCGGTGAATATCTATCCCAGCCATATCGATCAGATACTGTCCAACGTCAAGGATGTTGGCAGCGAATACCAGATCCTGCTCTACAGGAAGGACAAGGGCGGCAAGGACCACATGACCATTAAGGTGGAGAGGGCCCAGGGGATGGAAAAATCCCATGACGCCGACAAGCACATCAGGAAGACCATAGAAAAAGAGGTCAAGAAGCAGGTGCTTGTGAGCTGCGATGTGGAGGTGGAGGATTACGGGTCCCTTCCACGGTCCGAGCGCAAGACAAAAAGGGTTTATGACAACCGGGATTCATAAAGAGAACGCTTCGTTCCAGGGTTAAAATAAGGAGGGGGTTATGGGGAGCTACGAGTATTACAGGCCCGCGACCATCGATGAGGCCATGGCCTTGATGGAGGGATCCGGCGGCAAGGGTGTCTACATCGCCGGAGGTACGGACGTGATGGTGCTCATCCGGCAGAAGAAACTTGCCCCGGGGTGTCTCATTTCCTTGCGGAACATAGGCGATCTCGCCTATGTGAACACCGAAGGCGGTTTGAATATAGGATGCGCCGTCACACACAATGCGATCGCGAAGAACGCCCATATTCAAAGAAACTACAGTGCGCTCACCGACGCTGCGAAGAAGGTGGGTTCCCTGCAGATCCGCAACGTCGCCACAGTGGGGGGCAACATCTGCAATGCGGCGCCGTCTGCGGATACGGCCTGCCCGCTCCTTGTCCTTGACGCGAAGGTGATCATAGCGGGAAGAGAGGGAGAACGAACGCTGCCCCTTGACGAGTTTTTTCTTGGGCCGAACAAGGTGTCCCTTGACAGGGGGGAGATCTTAAAGGGCTTTGCCATACCTTTCTTTGGCGAGAAGACCGGCTCGGCCTACATCAAACATACCAGGCGCCAGGCGATGGACCTGCCCATGCTGGGAGTGGCCGTGCGGGTGACCATCAGGATAGACGGCAATGAGGTGGGCTGCAGGGACGCCTTGTGCACCATCGACAGCATCTCCAATGTCCTGAAGCGATTCGAGGACGAAGGGCTTGTCTGTGAGGACGTGCGGATAGCCATGGGGGTTGTTGCCCCGAGGCCGATGAGGGCGAAGAGAGCTGAAGAGGCACTCAAAGGCAAGGTCATTTCGGAAGATCTCTTCAAGGAGATCGGCGAGATAGCCGCATCGGAAGCACAGCCCAGGGACAGCATACGCGGCGAGGCATGGTACCGCCGGGACATGGTGAAGGTCCTGACGGAGCGTGCCATTCTCAGGGCAGTCGATCGTGTCATCAGGCCCGATGACACGATATGGCCAGAACGGCTCTGGTAAGGGGGCATATTATGAGAAAAGAGATCACCTTCACATTGAACAATGAAAAGATAGTCGTTGAAGCAGACCCTAAATGGACGCTCCTGTACCTGCTCCGGGAGGTCCTCGAGATGACAGGGACGAAGGAAGGGTGTGGCTACGGAGAGTGCGGGGCCTGTACCGTCATCATCGACGGCAAGGCGGTCAACTCGTGCCTCTATCCGGTCATGGAGGCAGAGGGCAGAACGATAGCGACCATAGAAGGCCTCATGACCAGAGACGGCGAACTCCATCCTCTCCAGAAGGCCTTTGTTGATGAAGGCGCAGTGCAGTGCGGGTTTTGTATCCCCGGGATGATAATGTCCTCGAAGGCGCTTCTCGATGAGAAGGGAGAGCCGACGGAAGAGGATATCAAAGAAAGTATCGAGGGTAATCTCTGCAGATGCACCGGCTATGTCAAGATCATTGATGCCATAAAGTCCGTTGCGGATGGGAGGTGACCATGGACGGCCTGAAATTTGTTGGACAAAGGGTACCCAAGAAGGACGCTCCTCTCAAGGCCACGGGAGAAGCCGTTTATATACAGGACCTGAAGGTACCGGGTATGCTCTATGGCAAGATCCTTTACAGCAGGCATCCCCACGCAAGGATAGTGAAGATGGATACAACAAAGGCGCTGGCACTTCCGGGGGTAAAGGCGGTGCTTACGGGCGCCGATGTTCCGGGTAATTTCAAGTTTGGATTCCTGAAGGACAATCCTCCCCTCAAGTCAGGCAAGGTTTTGTCGACGAGGGACGAGATCGCGGCCGTGGCCGCCATAAGTCCCGAGATCGCTGAAGAGGCCCTGGACCTCATCGAAGTAGAATATGAGGAGTTGCCGGGCATCTTCGACCCGCTGGAGGCCATGAAGGAAGGATCGGCTCTTGTCCATGAGGAATTCAAGTCCAACGTGCTTAAGATGCCGTGGAAATTCGTACACGGTGACGTGGAGGCCGCAAAGAAGGAGTCGGCCTTTATCGCCGAGGACAGTTTCAGCACCCAGTGGGTAACACACTGTTGTCTTGGCACGAGCGGGTGCATAGCATCCTTCGACGTGAGCAATAATCTGACCATGCACAGCAACACTCAGATACCTTCGCTCGCCCAGAACGATTATCTGGAGGCCTTGAAGGCATTCGGTCTCAGGAACCGGCGGGTAAGGATCATACAGGCCGTGATCGGCGGCGGTTTCGGAAGCAAGCTCGACACCTACGCGTATGAGTATATCGCCATCCTTCTTGCTCTCAGGACGAGAAAGCCCGTGAAGATCGTTTTCTCGCGGGAGGAAGAGTTCTTCGCCACCTCTCCCCGGCAGTGCACGATCACGAAGATATCCCAGGGTTGCGACAGGGATGGCCGGCTGACCTTCAGGGAGATGGAGATGGTCCTCGACAACGGCGCCTATACGTCCTGGGGGGCGACGACACCTTCCGTCATGATGGTACCCATTTCGTCGCTCTACAAGGTCCCCAACATCAAGTACACTGCAAAATGCGTCTATACGAACAATACCTACAGTCAGGCATTCAGGGGATACGGGAACCCGCAGGCAACCTTTGCCATAGAGTCCTGTCTTGACCAGCTGGCGCTGAAGGCGGGCATAGACCCTCTAGAGATCCGCAGGATCAACGCGAATGAGCCGGGCGAGGTAACCCCTCAGAACTTCAGGATCACGTCCTGCGGGATGAAAGAGTGTATAGAGGAGGTCAATAAAAGGCTCGACTGGAAGGGCAAGAGAGGAAAAGGCGGCGACAGGGGAGTCGGCATGGCATCCCTTATCCATGTGGGAGGCGCCGCCAGGGTGTACAAGTCCGATGGGTGCGGGACCATCATCAAGGTCGACGACAACGGCAAGGTCGATGTCATAACGGGGTCCTCCGAGATCGGACAGGGCTCCGATACCGTCATCGCCCAGATAGTGGCCGAGGTGCTCGGAGTGAGCATGGACGATATCAACGTCATTAATAACGATACCGATGTTTGTCCATGGGATGTCGGGGTCCATGCGAGCAGGACCACTTTCGTCGCCGGAAATTCGGCCCTCGGCGCCGCCAATAAAATCAGGGCCCAGATCATGGAGATCGCGGCGAAGAACCTCGGCGAGGTGCCGGAAGCATTGGAGATGAAGGACGGAGTGATCTTTTCGACGAAGGATACGGAAAAGAGCATTCCCCTCGGCAAGGTGCTGCGCAAGGCGCACTACGCACTGGGGGGCAGGATGCTCGTGGCGGAGCATTTCTACGATCCTCCCAACGAGAACTTCGACCAGACCTTCAGGGGCAACCTTTCCGTGGCGTATGCCTACGGCGCCCATGGCGTGGAGGTTGAGGTGGACAGACAGACGGGGCAGGTGAAGATCCTCAACTACATCGCGGCGCACGATGTCGGCAAGGCGATCAACCCCATGCTGCTGGAAGGCCAGATCTACGGAGGAGGGCTTCAAGGGATCGGGTATACGCTCGGCGAGAGAATGATCTTCGCCGGGGGCCATCTTAAGAACGGCAATTTTCTTGACTACAAGATACCGACGGTTCGTGACGTGCCGCCGGTACAGGCCGTCATAGTGGAATCCGATGAACATGATGGTCCCTTCGGAGCGAAAGGTATCGGTGAGCCGGGGCTCGTTCCCACGGCTCCGGCAATCGCCAACGCTATCTACGATGCAGTCGGGGTCAGAATCAAGGATCTTCCCATCACGCCGGAAAAAATTCTGAAAGCTCTGAAGGAAAAAGCGCAAAAGGACACTTAGGGGGGGGGTGGCATGAAGATTGAAAAGATCGACCATATCTGTTTTGCCGTCAAGGACCTCGAGGAGACCAAGAGGGTATACCGGGATGATTTCGGGTTGATCCCGTCATGCGAATACACCGCGGATTCGGAGAAGATCAAGGTATCGCGGTATTATATAGGCGAAGTTGCGGTGGAGTTCATGGAATCAACGTCCCCGGACGGGGATGTTGCAAAATTCATCGATAGGAGGGGAGAGGGTGTTTTCCTCATATCCTACAAGGTCGATGACCTCACGAAGGCGATGGGAGAGTTGAAGGACAGGAACGTCGACCTCATCGATAAGAAGCCACGGGAACTTTTCGGCACACGATATGCTTTCGTGCACCATCCCAACAAGCTTCACGGGGTGCTCACGGAGCTTCTGGAAGGTGACTTCGACATAAGCAAGTGACGATTAAAGCCGTCGGAGAATATGGCGGCTGCCAGAGTTATCACGACCCCAAGGAGGACGCATGAAGGTACTGGTATTGGGAGGAACGGGAGGTATGGGTCAGGGGGTTGCGAGGGACCTGATCAAGCAGGAGCGGATAGAGAACGTCATACTCGGTGACATCAATACCGACCCTGAAAGGGTACAGG